>NZ_JBHWIE010000400.1:0-6127 GCF_042732085.1 Actinosynnema sp. NPDC059797 | reverse complement strand
CGCCGGCGCAGGGCGGGGCGGGGCGCCGGCCGGGATCAGCGGCCGTACCGGCTCTTGAGGTGCCGCCACCAGTCCCGGAACATCCACGCGTCGAACTCGGTGATGTTCGGGGAGCTGCCGGCCTTCATGATGAAGCCGGGCACGCCGCTGGGCGTCCAGTCGTAGAAGTCGTCGAGGCCGAACGTGTGGCCGACCTCGTGCAGGAAGATCGTCACGTCGGTGCTGCCGAGGTTGTTGACGAAGTACTCGCTGCCCACGCGCTGGCCCCAGTCGCCGCCCGCGCCGCCGGACATGCCCGCGGTCAGCCACAGCGACTGGTCGTAGTGCCTGGCCACGCCGCCGGGGCAGTTGCGGTAGGCGCCGTCGCGGACGAAGAACCGGCCGCACGGCTCGGCGCACTGCGGGGCGTTCTCGCGGATGTCGTTGACGTAGATGTCGACGGAGTTGTCGGACCACTGGAGCTGGGCGCGGTCGCGGACCGCCCACCCGACGACCTTCACCGGCACGGAGGCGTAGGGCCAGTTGTTGTGGCCCACCAGGAGGTCCGTCCACTTCCGGTACTGCTCGGCGAGCTTGGCGTGGACGCGGTCGCGCAGCGCGGCCGAGACCGGGGCCGGCGAGTCCCAGCGGACGCAGAAGTTCAGGTGGCCGCCGTTGGCGAACACCTGGTCCCAGCCGTAGTTGCGGAACCCGTACAGGTTGCCGTAGGTGCTCTCCTGGTGCGACCACACCTGGTTCAGCGGGGTGACCAGGTTCGACGGCGGGCTCCAGCCCGGCGGGTTGGCGACGGCCGACGCGGGTGCGGCCAGGGCGCCCGCGGTGGCGACGCCGAGGAGCACCGCCAGGACCTTCCTCTTCCAGGACCGCGGCACTGCGATCCCTCCTTCCGGTTGTGGGCGACGGCGGTCGGCTTTCGGCGGCGGCTTTCGGCTTCGGCGGTGGTGATCGATCGCGGCGTGGTGGCGGACCGTGCTCACCCGGTCGCGCATCCAGCACTCTGGCAGTCGAAAACGTTTTCGGCAATGATGACGACCTTCTGATCCGATTCCCTCACCACTGCACTTGATCTGCGAATACCGTTGAAACGTCATTCGACAAATCTTCGAAAGGGTTTCGATGGGCAGGCAGCGGTCGAACTCGCCGACCCTCAACGACGTGGCCGAACTCGCCGGCGTGTCGATCTCCACGGCGTCGAAGGCGCTCAACGGCAGGGACGAGGTCGCGCCCGCCACGCGGGACCGCGTCCTGCGCGCCGCGGCCCGGCTGTCGTTCCGGCCGAACGCCCTGGCGCGCGGCCTGATCTCGGGCCGCACCCGCACCATCGGCCTGCTCACCGACGAACTGGGCGGCCGCTTCTCGATCCCCGTCCTGCTCGGCGTGGAGAACGCGCTGGCCAACGAGCAGATGTCGGTGCTGCTGTGCGACGCGCGCGGCGACGCGATCCGCCGCCGGCACTACATCGGCACCCTGCTCTCCCGGCAGGTGGACGGGTTCATCGTGCTGGGCGACGACAACGACCTGCGCCCGTCGCTCACCGGCGAGATCCCGGTGCCCGTGGTCTACGTCTACGGCGAGTCCGAGGACCCGGACGACCTGTCGGTGCTGGCCGACGACGAGGGCGGCGCGCGGCTCGCCGTCGAGCACCTGGTGTCGCTGGGCCGCAGGCGCATCGGCCACATCACCGGCCCGCAGACCTACCGGGCCGCCCGCGACCGCGTCACCGGGATGCGGGAGGTGCTGGCCGAGCACGGCCTGACCATGGCGGGCGGCGGACCGCTGCACGGGGAGTGGACGCAGCGGTGGGGCAGGCACGCCGCGCGCGTGCTGCTCGCGACCGCGCCCGAGGTCGACGCCATCTTCTGCGGCAACGACCAGATCGCCACCGGCGTCGCGGACACGCTGACCGACCTGCGCAAGCGCATCCCCGACGACGTGGCGATCGTCGGCTACGACAACTGGGAGGAATTCGCCGCCGACTGCCGGCCGCCGCTGACCACGGTCGACCTCGACCTGGAGGGCCTGGGCGCGGCGGCGGCGCGGCTGCTGTTCGACGCCCTGGACGGGCGGCCCGCTGCGGGCGTGGTGCGCCACCCGTGCCGGTTGGTGGTCCGCGAGTCCACCGCGCCGGTCACGCCCTGACCGCGGTCACGAGCACGCGCCTGAGCAGCGGCATCTTCGGCAACGCGCTGCGCGCCTCCAACCGGATGATGGCCAACCCGGGGTCGTCGGGGCGCTCGTCGCCGAGCGCCGCCTCGTACACCGCGCGCCTGCGCTCCTCCCACTCCGGCCGCTCCAGCACCTCGACCTCGCCGAACCCCGCCGAGCGCAGGACGTCGCCGCAGCGCAGCGTCGCGATCCGCGCCGGGACGCCCTCATCACCGAGCACCCGCGGCTCCCAGCAGGTCAGCGCCAGCCGACCGCCGGGGCGCAGCACCCGCCACAGCTCCCGGGCCACCGCGTCGAGGTCCTCGGCGAACGGGAACGCGTCCACGCACAGCACCGCGGCCGCCTCGCCGTCGGCCAACCCGGTGGCAGCCAGGTCGCCGACCGCGAACCGCGCCCGCGCGCCCAGGCCGAACGCGTCCCGGCGCCTCGACGCCGCCTCGACCGCGACCGGCGACCCGTCCACGCCGCGCAGCGCGGCCCCGGTGCGACGCGCCACCCACATGCCCGGCCCACCCCGCCCGCAGGCGAGGTCCACCAGCGACTCCCCCGGCCCGACGCGCAGGGCGGTCGCGATCTCCTCCAGGCCGGACACCGGCACGAAGGAGAACGGCTCCACCTCCGGCGGCAGGTCCCGGTCGAAGGCGGCCGGGAACACCTCGCGCAGCCACGCCGACCGCTCGACCAGGCGGAAGGCCTCGTCGAAGCTCTTCGGCTACTCGTCCACACCACCACGGTAGGGGCTGGCCGGCCGGCCGCGATACCGTGCGGCGTGCCCTCGGTGTCGTCGTCCTGCTGGACCTCGACCGCGCCCGGTCCGCGATCCTCAAGCCGGTCGTCCGCGGCGACGAGCGGGGCTGGTGGCTCCGGCTCGACGACGCGGTCGCCGCCGTCCCGGGCCTGGTCGGCTGACCGGTTCGGGTGGCGTGCGGTCCTCCACGTCGGGGGGCGTGGCGCCGGCCCCCTATGATTCCGCGGGTGACCGCCTACGACCCCGACGCGTTCGAGCACCTGGACACCTCGGCCCTGCCGCCGCGCCAGCAGCGGATCCTGGCCGTGATCCGGGACTGGGTGGTCCGGCACGGTTACCCGCCCAGCACCCGGGAACTGGGCGAGGCGGTCGGCCTGCGGTCGTCGTCCTCGGTGTCCAAGCACCTGGCGAGCCTGGAGGACAAGGGCTTCCTGCGGCGCAGCGCCTCGATGGCGCGGCCGATCGACGTGCGGCTGTTCCTCCAGCCCGCCGCGCCCCGGCCCGCCGGCGGCTCGGTGGCCGTGCCCGTGGTCGGCGACATCGCGGCGGGCGTGCCCATCACCGCCGAGGAGCACCTCGACGACGTGCTGGAGCTGCCGCGCGAGCTGACCGGGCGCGGCACCGTGTTCGGCCTGCGCGTGCGCGGCGACTCGATGGTGGACGCGGCGATCTGCGACGGCGACATCGTGGTGGTCCGGCAGCAGCACGAGGCGCACTCGGGCCAGATCGTCGCCGCGATGATCGACGACGAGGCCACGGTCAAGGTCTACCAGCGCAGCAACGGCCACGTGCGGCTGGAGCCGCGCAACCCCGCCTACCAGGCGATCGACGGCGACCGGGCCGTGGTCCTGGGCGTCGTGGTCTCGGTGCTGCGCAGCGTCTGAGGCCGGGCCGCGCGGCGTCCGAGCCGGGCTGCGCGGCGCTTCGGGGCCGGCCTGCCCGGCGCCCGGTGCCGGGTCAGCACGCCACGTCGAAGGCGTAGCCCATGCCGCGCGCGGTCCGGATCCGGGTCGCGCCGACCTTGCGGCGCAGCGCCCGCACGTACACGTCGACGATGTTGGAGCCGGGGTCGAAGTCGTAGCCCCACACGTGGGACAGGATCTGCTCGCGGGACAGCACCTGGCCGCGGTGGCGCAGGAACAGCTCCAGCAGCGCGAACTCCCGCGCGGTCAGGTCGACCGCCGTGCCGTCGACGTCGGCCCGCCGGGTGCGCAGGTCCAGGGACACGGCCCCGGCGTGCAGCACGGTGGGCTCGGTGATGGTCTCGTTGCGCCGCAGCCGCAGCCGCACCCTGGCCAGCAGCTCCTCGAACCGGAACGGCTTGGTCATGTAGTCGTCGGCGCCGCCCTCCAGGCCCGCGACGGTGGCGCGGACCGAGTCCTGGGCGGTCAGGATGATCACGGGCGTGGTGTTGCGGCGCTCGCGCAGCGCGCCCAGCACCGAGAACCCGTCGCGGCCGGGCAGGCCCAGGTCGAGCACGAGCAGGTCGAACTGCCCGCTGAGGGCGTGCTGGAGCGCGCTCTCGCCGTCGGCGACCACGGTGGTGGTGAAACCGTTCGCGTTGAGTCCTTTTTGGACGAAGGACGCGATGCGGGCCTCGTCCTCGGCGATCAGGATGCGGGTCACGTGCTGCCTCCGGGTCGGGTGGGGATCTCGATCGCGAAACGGGCGCCCGCGCCCGGCGCGGACGTCAGGCGGACCAGGCCGTGGTGGGCCTCGGCGATGGCGCGCACGATGGCGAGCCCGAGGCCCGCGCCCGCGCGGTGGCCGGCGGCGCCGCCGGTGGAGCCGCGGCCGAACCGCTCGAAGATCGCCTCGGCGTCCTCGGGCCGCACGCCCGGCCCGCGGTCGGCGACCCAGAACGACACGACGCCGCCCCGCACCGCCGAGCCGACCAGGACCTCCGAGCCGGCCTCCGTGTGCTGCACGGCGTTCTGCGCGAGCTGGACGACGGCCTGGGTGACGCGCTGCTCGTCCAGCCGCACCTCGCCCTCGCCGATGGCCTCCAGCCGCCACCGCCGGTCGCCGATCGCGCGGACCTTGGCGTAGAGGTCGCTGGTCAGCTCGGCCACCTCCACCGGCGCGGGCGTGATGAAGTCCGGTTGCTCGGCCTTGGCCAGCAGCAGGAGGTCGCCGACGATGCGGTTCATCCGGTCCAGCTCGTCGGTGCACAGCCGGACCGCCTCGGCGCGCTCGGCCGGGTCGTCGCCCAGCAGCTCCAGGTGACCGGAGACGATGGTGATGGGGGTGCGCAGCTCGTGGCCCGCGTCGTCGAGGAACCGGCGCTGGGTGGCGAAGGCGTGCTCCAGCCGGTCGAGCATCGCGTTGAACTGCTCGGCGAGGGCGGCGATGTCGTCGCGGCCCTCGACCGGGATGCGCCGGGTCAGGTCGTGCTCGGTGATCTCCGCGGCGGCGCGGCGCACCAGCCGCACCGGGCTGAGGATCTGGCCGGCGACGAACCAGGCCGCCGCGCCCGCGAGCACCACGCCGAGCAGCCCGACCAGCAGCAGGGTGCGCACCGTGGTGGCGACCTCGTCGCGATCGCGGTCCACGAAGTAGCCGACCACCAGCGCGCCCCGGTCGTCGCCCGCGCCCACGGCGTCGACCCGGATCCAGCGCATCTCCCCCGCCGGGGTGGCGGTGGCGCCGCTGGTGGCGGGCGCGGTGAGGATCGGGTCGAGCACCTCGGGGTGCTCGCCGAGGCGGAAGGGCTCCTCGCGGTCCTGGAGGATCGGCCCGGAGGTCGGGGTCCAGGCGAGGATCACCTCGTCGTCGTCCACGTACTGGCGCTGGAGGTGCGCGGACAGCGCCTCGCGCACGTCGGCGAACGGCCGGCCGGTGACCCGGTCGACGCCCTCTGCCATCACCTGGCCCAGCTCGGCGGCCTCCTGCTCCAGCGCGGCGTTGACGTCGCGGTCCACCTCGCGCAGGAGCAGGTTGTGGGTGACCAGGGTGGTCGCCAGCGACACGACCGCGACCAGGAGCAGCAGCCAGCCCATGATCCGCACGCGGGCCGGCACCGCCCGCGCGCGGCGCCGCCGCCGCTCAGTCATCGCCGTCGTCGGAGTCCCCGCCCCCGTCGTCGTCATCGTCGTCGCCCGGTGGGACGGGCGGTGGCGGCGCGACCACGACCGGCGCCGGCGGCGCGGGCGGCGCGGCGGTCGTCGGCTCCACCGGCGGCGCGGGCTCCGTCGTGCCGGACTCGCCCGCCCC
>NZ_JBHWIE010000399.1:0-6129 GCF_042732085.1 Actinosynnema sp. NPDC059797 | reverse complement strand
GATGACGGGGCGCCCGGTTCCGGGCGACTCGCGGTACGCGAGTTCCTGCCCACCGACGGTGACGCTCTTCGCGGCCAAAAGAGGGTTCCTCTCACTCGAACGGGTGATCTGGTCGGTAGCGTCCCATCCCGTCGGCGCGAACTGAAGCCCGCGCTAGTCCAGCACCAGCTCCGGCCGGTACAGGTCGATCCAGTGGTACAGGTCGAGGAAGCGGTCCAGGCCGGCGCGGTCCGCGGTCGCCATCGCGGTCGGGTCCGTTTCGGACACCCGGTGCGCCCACGAGCGGTCGATCAGGTCGAACACGCGGTGGCCGCGCTCGGCCAGCACCTCCTTGGCCTGCTCCTGGAGCGCCGCCGCGTAGCCGGGGTCCTGGGTGGACGGGTACGGGCTCTTGACGCGGTCGCGCACCGAGGCGGGCAGGACGTGCGCGGTGGCGTGCCGCAGGAGGCTCTTCTCCCGGCCGTCGAAGGTCTTGAGCGACCACGGCGCGTTGTAGACGTACTCGACCAGCCGGTGGTCGCAGAAGGGCACCCGCACCTCCAGCCCGACGGCCATGGACGTGCGGTCCTTGCGGTCCAGCAGCATCCGCACGAACCGCGTCAGGTGCAGGTGGCACACCGTGCGCATGTGGGCCTCGCGCTCGGGCTCGCCGTCGAGGCGGTCCACCTCCGCCACGGCCGCGCGGTACTGGTCGGCCACGTAGTCGCGCAGGTCGAGCTTCGCCAGCAGGCCCGGGTCGAACGGCGACCGCGACTCCGCCACCGTGGCGGCGCGGAAGGCGATCCACGGGAACGTGCCCGCGTCGGCCGAGCCGTCGTGGAACCAGCGGTAGCCGCCGAACACCTCGTCGGCCGACTCGCCGGACAGCGCCACGGTCGACTCCGCCCGGATGGCCTTGAACAGCAGGTACAGCGAGGCGTCCATGTCGCCCAGCCCGGCCGGGAGGTCGCGGGCCCGCACCACCGCGCGCCGCACCTCCGGGTCGGTCAGCGCGGCCGGGTCGAGGACCACGTCGCGGTGGTCGGAGCCGACCAGCGCCGCCACGTCGCGGATGTAGGGCGCGTCGGGGGTGTCGCGCATCTCGTCGGGCCGGAAGTTCTCCTCCTGGCCGAGGAAGTCGACCGAGAACGTGCGCAGCCGCTCGTCCAGCTCGGCGGCGGCGAGGCCGGTGATCGCGCTGGAGTCCAGGCCGCCGGACAGCAGCACGCAGCGCGGCACGTCGGCGACGAGCTGGCGGCGCACGACGTCGGTCATCAGCTCGCGGACCCGCGCGACGGTGGTCTCGCGGTCGTCGGTGTGCGGCCTGGCGTCGAGCCGCCAGTAGGTCCGGGCGCGGACGCCGTCGCGGGTGACCGTGACGACCGTGCCCGGTTCGACCTCGCGCATCCCGCGCCACAGCGACCAGCCGGGCGTCTTGGTGAACGCCAGCAGCTCGCGCAGGCCGCCCAGGTCGACCGCCCTCGGCGCGAGCGGGTTGGCCAGGATCGCCTTGGGCTCGGAGCCGAACAGCACGCCGTCCGCGGTGGGGAGGTAGTAGAAGGGCTTGATGCCCATCCGGTCGCGGACCATGACCAGCCGGTCGTCGCGCTCGTCCCAGATCGCGAACGCGTACATGCCGTTGAGGTGGTCCACGACGGCGTCGCCCCACTCCAGGTAGCCGCGCAGCACGACCTCGGTGTCGCTGTCGGTGCGCCAGGCGTGGCCCAGGGCGGTCAGCTCGGCGCGCAGCTCGGTGAAGTTGTACGCCTCGCCGCTGTAGACCATCGCGACGTCGCCGCGCGGCGTGGTCGCGGTCATGGGCTGGCGCCCGCCGGGCAGGTCGATGATCGCCAGGCGCCGGTGGCCGAGGGCGACGTGCGGGCGCACCCACGTGCCCGAGTCGTCGGGGCCCCGGCAGGCCATCGTCGCCGTCATCGCGTCCACGGTCTCCCGCCGCCCGGTCAGGTCGGAGTCGTACGAGACCCACCCGGTGATGCCGCACATGCCGGCCTCCAAAAGTTAGCTTCAGCAAGTAGTGGTAACCCCGATGTAACACCCGTCGGGCCCGGATGTCTGCCCGATTTGCACGGTCGGTGCCTGTGAGGTGACGCACCGTGGGCGAATAGTGTGGGTTCGTGCCCTTCACCACGACCGCGGACGGCGCGTCCCTGTACTACGAGACCGCCGGTCGGGGCGAACCGCTGCTGCTGCTCGCCGGTCAGGCCAACAACCACCACTGGTGGGACCCGGTGCGGGCCGACTTCGAGGCCGGGTTCACCGTCATCGTGCTCGACTGGCGGGGGACCGGCGCCAGCGACCACCCGGACACCGACACCTACAGCACGCGGGGTTTCGCCGCGGACGCGCTGCGCGTGCTCGACGCGCTGGGCGTCGACCGGGCCCACGTCTACGGCACGTCGATGGGCGGCCGGGCGGCCCAGTGGCTGGCGGTCGACCACCCGGCCCGCGTCGACCGCCTCGTGCTCGGCTGCACCACCCCCGGGCGGCGCGGCGTGCCGCGGACCGCCGACGTCAACCGGTCGCTCGCCCAACTCGACGCGGAGGCGGCCCGGCGGGCGCTGCTGGAGCTGATGTACACCCCGGCGTGGCTGCGCGAGCACCCCGGCCCGTTCACCACGCTCGGCGACCCGGACATGCCGCCCCACGCCCGTCGCCGCCACTTCACCGCGAGCGCGGCCCACGACGCGTGGGACGTGCTGCCGTCCATCACCGCGCCGACGCTCGTCGTGCACGGCGCGGACGACCGCTTCAACCCGGCCGCCAACGCGCCGCTGCTCGCCGAGCGCATCCCGGGCGCCCGCCTCCACCTGGTCCCCGGCGCCCGGCACGCCTACTTCGAGGAGTTCCGCGCCACCGCGAGCCCGCTGGTGCTCGACTTCCTGGCGGGGGAGCGGAATTCCCCCTCGCCGGGAACGACCGGCGTCTAACATCCGCGCGTGAACATCTCGATCCGTGTCCCCTACGAGGAGAAGCGCACCCGGCGTGCGCTCAAGTTCCTCGTGAGCGGCAACGTGCGTGCCCTCCGCGTCGCGGGCGTCCTGCTGGTGCTCGGCGGCATCGCCCTGCTGGTGCTCCTGGACGGCGGGCCCCTCACCTCGGGCGCGGTCATCCTGGGCGGGTTCTTCCTCGCCGTCCTGTTCGAGCCCTACGTGGTGTGGCAGACGATGCGCACCCAGGCGAGCATCCTGCGGCAGGACTACCGGCTCACCCTGGACGACGCCGGCATCGCGGTGAAGAACGAGGCGTTCGACGCGCGGTACGCGTGGTCGGCGCTCGACCGGGTCGTCGAGAAGCCGGACGCGTGGTACTTGATGTTCGGCAAGCACCAGGGCCAGGTGGTGTTCAAGGAGTTGCTGACCGAGGAGCAGCGGGCCGTCCTCACGGCCTTCCTCGCGCACCGGAGCTCGGCGCCGCAGCCGGCCGCGTGAGCCGCCCCGCGGCGGACCCCGATGCGGCCGGCGACCCGCGGGTGAGCCGCCAGACCACGTCGACGCCGCTCCCCGCCGGGGCCGTGGGCATAGGCCCCCCGCCCCCCCCGACCTCGGTGAACCCCAGGCGCCGGGGCACGGCGCCGCTGGCGGTGTTCGCCACGTCGTGCGCGATCTCCACGTACTCCACGTCCGGCAGGGCGAACGCCTCGGCCACCATGGCGGCCGAGGCCCGGACCGCGATGCCGCGACCGGTGGCGGCGGGGTGCAGCCAGTAACCCAGGACCAGGCCGCGGGGGTCGCCCGCCCGGCGCATCGAGCAACTGCCGACGAGCGTGCCACCCGTGGTGATCGCGTAGTTGTACGCGTCACCGCTCCGCCACCCGGGGGCGCAGCGGGCGAGGAACGCGCGGGTGGTCTCCGGGCTGTGGCGGGCGACCCACGGCATCCACGGCCCGAGGTGGTCGAGCGACTCCTCGATCATCCGGAACAGCGGCTCGAAGTCGCTGCCCGCCCGCCACTGCCGCAAGGCGAAGTCGCCGCACTCGACGGTCCGCCGGGGTCGCTCCACGCCGGCCATGGTCGTCCGGCGGGACGCCGCGCCACAACCGGATATCCACCCGCCGCCCGGCCGATAACCGGCCGGCGTGCCGAGGCGCGGCACTAGGATCCGCGCGTGGACACCACGGTCCGGGCGCCCCGCGGCGACCACATGAACCGGGCACTCGCGGTGCTGACCGGCGGGGCGTTCCTCACGCTGCTGCTCGGCTCCCTCGCCTCCGGCGACCCGGTCCTCGCGCTGCTGCTCGGCGTGCCGTTCACCGCGTTGGCCACCGGCGGTTTCGCGTGGGTGCGGCGGCGCGGGCGGCTCGCGTGGTCGGTCGCCTACGCGGCGGTCCAGCTGCCCCTCGCGTTCACGATCTTCACGATCGACCCGAGCGTCGGGGCCACGCTCTTCCTCGTCGTCCTGGTGAGCCAGTGCACCCTGCTGCTCCCGCTGCCGGCCACCGGCCTGGTGATCGTGCTCGTCCCGCTGGTGCACCTCGGCATGTTGTGGGGTGAGGCGTTGCGCGAAGGGCTGGGCACGCTGGCCGCGGTGCTGTTCGCCGCCGTCGTCACGGAGCTGCACCGCCGCGAGCAGCGCGCCCGCGCCGAGCTGGCCGAGGCGCACGAGCGGCTGCGGGACCACGCGGCGCAGGCGGAGCGGCTGGCGACGGCGCAGGAGCGCAACCGCGTGGCGCGCGACATCCACGACGGCCTCGGGCACTCGCTGACTGTCGTGCAGATGCAGGTCAAGGCCGCGCGGGCGGTGCTGCCGACCGACCCGGCCAAGGCCGACGCCGTGCTGGGGAAGGCGCAGGAGCAGGCCGAGGCCGCGCTGGCCGACGTGCGGCGCTCGGTGCGGGCCCTGCGCGAGCCGCGCGCGGTGCCGCCGCTGCCGGAGGCGTTGCGCGCGCTGGCCGAGGAGACCTCGGCGGCGGGCGTCCCGACGCGGCTGGCGGTGTCCGGCGAGCCGCGGTCGCTGCCCGACGAGACGCGCGAGGCGCTGTTCCGCGCCGCGCAGGAAGGGCTGACCAACGTCCGCAAGCACGCCCGCGCCACCCGCGCCGACCTGGTGCTGGACTACGCGGGCGCCGCGGTCCGCGTCCAGGTCCGCGACGACGGGACGGGCTCGGACGCCGCCGCCCTCGACGAGCGCGCGCCCGACGACGGGCCGGCGGGCTTCGGCCTGCTGGGGCTGCGGGAACGGGCCGCGCGGCTCGGCGGCCGGCTGCACGTCGAGTCGGCCCCCGGCCGGGGCTGCACGCTGAGCATGGAGGTGCCGGCATGAGCGCGGTGAGGGTGCTGCTCGTGGACGACCAGGCGCTCTTCCGCGAGGCGCTGGCCACGCTCCTGGCCACGCACGACGGCATCGAGGTGGTGGGCGAGGCGGGCGACGGCGACGAGGCGCTGCGCCGGGCCGCCGAGCTGGCGCCCCACGTCGTGCTGATGGACCTGCGCATGCCGGTGCTCGACGGCGTCGCGGCGACCCGCCGGCTGCGCGTCGAGCAGCCGGGCGTCCGGGTCATCGCGCTGACCACGTTCGTCGACGTGGACGTGTTGGCGGCCCTGCGCTCCGGCGCGTTCGGCTACCTGCTCAAGGACGTCTCCTCGGCGCGGCTGGTCGAGGCGGTGGCGGCGGCGGCCCGGGGCGAGTCGGTGCTCCAGCCCTCGGTGGCGGCGAAGGTCGTGGCCCGGTTCGCCCAGCTGCCCGACGTCGGGCCCGCGCCGCGACCGCAACCGCTGGTCGTGCCGCTGTCGGAGCGCGAGCTGGAGGTGCTGCGCCTGCTGGCCGACGGCCGCAGCAACCGGGAGATCGCCGCGGCGCTGTTCCTGGCCGAGGGCACGGTGAAGAACCACGTCACCAACGTGCTGGCCAAGCTCGGCGCCCGCGACCGCACCCAGGCCGCCCTGCGCGCCCGCGCGCTGGAGCTGATCTGAGGAAGGGCTCCCCGGAGCGCGCCGGGGAGCCCTCCGCGCTTCAGCAGAACACTTCCTCCAGCAGTTCCTCCCGGCCGCTGATCGGTCCCCCGTCCGCCGCCCCGGTGAACGACGGGTCGATCTCGGTGATGTCCAGGACCTCGCCGTCGAACCGGTCGTAGGCGCGGGCGTGGGGACCGGGGATGTCGGACCGCGTCCCCGGGAGGGACGTGTTCCGCAG
>NZ_JBHWIE010000398.1:0-6165 GCF_042732085.1 Actinosynnema sp. NPDC059797 | reverse complement strand
CGGACGAGGTGAACGCCAGGCCCACCACGGCGACGCCGAGCGCGCCCGCCAGCTCGCGGCTGGCGGTGACGACCGCCGAGGCGACCCCGGCGGACCGCGCGTCGGCCGCGTCCAGCGCGGTCGTGGTCAACGGGGTGGTCAGCGCCGAGCCGAAACCGACCACCACCAGGCAGACCGGCAGACCCGGCACGGGCACGACCGGCGCCACCAGCAGCCCGGCGGTCACCGCGACCAGCCCGGACCCGGCCGTGCGGACCGCGCCGAACCGGGCGACCAGGAACGGCACGGCGGGCGCGCCCGCGATCACCGCCAACGCGGCGGGCACCAGCAGCAGACCGGTGCCCAGCGGGGTGGAGCCCTCGGCGCGGTGCAGGTGCAGCGGCAGCACGAACAGCACGCCGCTGACCGCCAGGCCCCACAGCGCCTGCGCGACCGTGCCGGTGGCGAACGCCCTGAGCCCGATCGCCGAACGCGGGAGCAGCGGGTGGGCCGCCGACCGCTCGACCGACCGGAACACCAGGCACGCCACCACGGCCACCACCGCGATGACGGGTCCCGCGCCCAGCACCGCGGCCGTCACGGCGAACACCGCCGCCGTCAACGCGACCGTGGAGCGGACCGGCAGGGGCGTCGGCGCCGTGGGCCGGGACGGCAGCACCCGGTGCGCCAGCAGGGCCGCCGCCGCGCACACCGGCACGTTGCCCAGGAAGATCCACCGCCAGTGCGCCGCCTCCGCGAGCAGCCCGCCCAGCGCGGGCCCGACCGCCAGGGCCACCGCCAGCGCGCCCGTCCACGCCGCGATGCCCAGCCGCCTGCGGTCGGCGTCCGGCTCGGTGCGCAGCACCGCCAGGCCGGTCGGCACGACCGCCGCCGCGGCCGCGCCCTGGGCCGCCCGCCACAGCGACAGCGCCCACGCGCCGTCGGCCGTGCCGCAGCCCAGGGACGCGGCGGCGAACCCGACCAGGCCGGTGATCAGCACCCGGCGCGGCCCGAACCGGTCCCCCGCCGCGCCCGCGGCCGGCATCAGGCTCGCGAACACGAGCATGTAGCTGACCACGGCCCACTGGAGGTCGTTGGTGGACAGGTCGAGGTCGGCGCCGATCGCGGGCAGGGCGACCACCAGGACGTTGTTGTCCAGGGCGGTGACGAAGCCCGCGACGCAGGCGACCAGGACGACGGGGTTCACCTCGGTGCCCTCATCGCAGCGCCGACATCAGCATCGGCCAGGACGCGTGCAGCTCGCGCTGCCAGTACTTCCAGGTGTGGGTGCCGCCGCCGTAGGCGTTGACCGTGATGGGCAGGCCGAGCGACCGGGCGTGGAGGACGAAGTCGGGCGAGGTCGTGCCGACGATGGTCTCGAACGGGTCCAGGGTGAGCCAGCTGTCGTCCAGGGGGCCTTTGAAGCCGTTGCCGAAGGAAACGTAGAGCCGGGTGCCGCGCAGGTCCTGCGCCAGGCTCTTGGGGTTGTGGGCCGCCCACACCAGGGGGACGACGGCCTCGCGCCCCCACGGGCCGTACGGGTCGAGCCCTTCGCGCAGGACCGTGGTGTAGATGAACTGCGGCACGCCGATGAACTGCGTCGACAGCAGCCCGCTGTAGGAGGCGGCGGCGCGGAACAGGCCGGGGTGCTTGGCCGAGTAGGCGAACGCGCCCGTGCCGCCCGCCGACAACCCGGCGACGGCCCTGGCCGTGCCGCCCCGGTAGTTGCGCTCGACGAGCTGGATCAGCTCCTCGGTGTGGAAGGTCTCCCACCTGGGCGTGCCGCCCCGACCGTTGTTGTACCAGTCGGTGTACCACCCGGCGCGGCCGGCGTCGGGCATCACGACGAGGACGTCGGCGGGGGCGCTCAGCTCCTCGACGTCGGTCTCGCGGGTCCACGAGGTGTAGTCGTCGCCGACGCCCTGGAGCAGGTAGAGGACGGGCCAGGTGCGGTTGGCGGTCGGGGACCAGCCGGGCGGGGTGAGCACCCGCACGGGAACGTCCTCGCCGACGGCGGGTGAGGAGATGGTGAGGTCGGCCGTGCGGTGGTCGAGCCACCTCTCGGCGACCACCCGCGCGCCGTCGTCGGCGGGGACGGAGGGCGCGGCTTGGGCGGGTCCGGTGAGGAGGGCGGTGGTGGACAGGGCGGTGGTCAGGGCGGCGGAGAGGGTCAGCAGCGCGCGGAACACGGGTTCTCCCGGAAATGTCGGACCCGCCGGCAGGTGATCCGGCCGGTCGTTGACGAGGCGGGTCACGACGCGGGCAGCAGGCCGGCGAGGTAGCGCTCCCGGCAGGCCGCCCGGGAGAGCTTGCCGCTGGACGTGCGCGGCACCGAGCCCGGCTCGACGACCAGCACGTCGCGCACCCTCACGTCGTGGTGGCGTGACACGGCCGCCCGCACCCGGTTGCGCACCCCGGCCTGGTCGACCGCCCCGCGCGGCAGCTCGGCGGTCCGCTCGGCCACCACGACCAGCGCCTCGCCGTCGGCGGCGGGCACCGCGAAGGCCGCCACGTGCCCTCGGCGGATCACCTCGTCGGCGCGTTCGGCCACCGCCTCGACGTCCTGCGGGTAGTGGTTGCGGCCGTCGATGACGATCAGGTCCTTGATCCGGCCCACGACGTGCAGGCGGCCGTCGTGCAGCACGCCCAGGTCGCCGGTGCGCAGCCACGGGCCGCGGGGCAGGCCGGGTGCCGCCAGTTCCGCGCCGAAGCCGTCGCCACCGAAGCCGCCGGCGGACCAGTAGCCGGGGGCGACGTTCTCGCCGCACACCCAGATCTCGCCCACGCGGTCGGCCGGCGCGGGTTCGCCGGTGGCCGGGTCGACGATCGCCACGTGCTGGTCCACGGCCCGGCCGCAGTCGACGAGCGCGCTCGCCCGCGCCGGGTCCGGTTGGGGTTCGGCGCGGCCCAGGGCCAGCGCCTCGCGGTCGAAGGACGTGGTGGACGGGCCGTCCGAGGCGGTGACGAAGACCGTGGCCTCGGCCAGGCCGTAGGACGGGCGCTGGGCGTCCGGGCGCAGGCCGCACGGTTCGAAGGCCGCCTGGAAGCGCGCCAGGGTCCCCGCGTGCACCGGCTCGCTGCCGTTGATCATCGCCACCACGCCGGACAGGTCCACGGCGGACCGCTCGGCCTCGGGCACCCGGCGCACGCACAGGTCGTAGGCGAAGTTCGGCGCGGCGGTGATGACGTTCCGCCTGCCGTGCATCGCGCGCAGCCACCGGGACGGGCGGTAGAGGAACGCGAGCGGGTCCATCAGCACCGCTTCGACGCCGGTGGTCAGCGCCACGCCCACGCCCAGCACCAGGCCCATGTCGTGGAACAGCGGCAGCCAGCTGACCGGGGACGCCGCCGCGTCGGCCAGGCCGTAGGCGGTGAGCGCCTGCCGGACGTTGACCCGGAAGTTCCGGTCGGTCACCACCACGCCGGCCGGTGCCCGGGTCGAGCCGGAGGTGTACTGGAGGTACGCGGGCCCGCCGGAGCCGCCCCCGGGCAGCGGTGCGGCGGAGGGCGGCACGCGGCCGACCACCACCGCGTCCAGGCCGAGGTCGACGGGGGTGGCGGTGAGGGCGACCCGGGGCGCGCAGTCGCGCAGCACGCCGTCCAGGCGGTCGCGGTGCCCATCGCCGCCGACGGGGAACAGCGGCACGGCGAGCACGTCGGCGTAGAGGCAGCCGACGAACGCCACCACGTAGTCGATCCCCTGGGGCAGCAGCAGAAGTGCGCGGTCACCCGGGACGCACCTTTTCCGCAGCTCGGAAGCCACGCCCCGGGCACGCGCGTCGAGTTCCGCCCAGGTGATCGACACCGGCACGCCGAGCGGGTCCAGGTCGTGGTCGACAAAGGTGAAGGCAGTGCGGTCACCGCGTTCACCGGCCCAACGCCGGACAGCGTCGGCGACCGTGCCCGCCCTGGTCAGCACAACGGTCATGGCCAGCCTCTTTCTCCTGGTGCGATAGTTTCCGAAATGGCTTTTGTGCGTCTTCCACAAATTTTCCGGAGACGCTTTCCGGCACATCGAGCACGGAAGCTACTCACGGGTACAACAACTGTCAACAACTACTCCGAGCGACTCCTCCAGACCCGAACGGACTATTGTTAGCGGCACTTCGGCGGGCCACGATCGGTCGCACTCCGCCGCGATTCGCGCACAATCCCGAAAGGCTTTCCCATGACCGGCACGCCCTCGGAAGCGGAACTCCGCGCGTGGTTGGCGCGCCACGTCGCGGACCTCGTGGACCTGCCCGAGGACGAGGTCGACGTCGACCAGCCGCTGGCCGAGCTGGGGCTGTCGTCCCGCGACGCCGTGGTGCTGGCGGGCGCGCTGGGAGACCTGGTCGACGCGCCGCTCCCGGCCACCGCGGTCTACGAGCACCCCACGATCGCCCGGCTCGCCCGCCACCTCGCCGGTCCCGCGGTCGAGCGCGCCGGCGGCGGGCCGGTGGCCGGTGACGGCATCGCGGTGGTCGGGGTCGGCTGCCGACTGCCGGGCGGGGTCGCCGGCCCGGAGGAGCTGTGGGCGTTCCTGCGGGAGGGCGGGGACGCGATCGCGCCCGCACCGCCCGACCGCTGGCCCGGCCTGCCCGAGGGCACGCCCCGCTTCGGCGGTTTCCTGCCCGACATCAAGGGTTTCGACGCGGAGTTCTTCGGCATCGCGCCGCACGAGGCGGCGCACGCGGACCCCCAGCAGCGGCTGGTGCTGGAGGTGTCCTGGGAGGCCCTGCACCACGCGGGCATCGCGCCGGACTCCCTGCGCGGCACCCGGACCGGCGTGTTCGTCGGCATCTCCGGCGGCGAGCACGGCGCGGCGCAGGCCGCCGACCTGGACCGGGTCGAGCCGTGGACGGCCACCGGCGGCGCGCTGTCGATCGCCGCGAACCGGCTGTCCTACCTGCTGGACCTGCGCGGGCCGAGCCTGGCCGTGGACACCGCGTGCTCCTCGTCGCTGGTCGCGGTGCACCACGCGTGCCGGAGCCTGCGCGCGGGCGAGAGCGACACCGCCGTGGTCGCCGGGGTGAACCTGCTGCTGGGCCCGGCGGTCACGGTCGCCTTCCACCGCGCGGGCCTGCTCGCGGCGGACGGCCGGTGCAAGCCGTTCGACGCCGCCGCGGACGGCATCGCCCGCGCCGAGGGGTGCGCGGTCGCGGTGCTCAAGCGGCTGGCCGACGCGCGGCGCGACGGCGACCGGGTGCTGGCGGTGATCCGGGGCAGCGGCGTCAACTCCGACGGCCGGTCCAACGGGCTGATGGCCCCGAACCCGCGGGCGCAGGCCGACCTGCTGCGCCGGGTGTACGCGGAGGCGGGCGTGGACCCGACGCGCGTCGACTACGTGGAGGCGCACGGCACCGGCACCCTGCTCGGCGACCCGATCGAGGCGGGCGCGCTGCGCGAGGTGCTGGGCGGCGGGCCCGGGTCGCTGCTGCTCGGCTCCGCCAAGGCCAACTTCGGCCACACCGAGTCGGCCGCGGGACTGGTCGGCCTGGTCAAGGCGGTGCTCGCGATCCACCGCGGCGAGATCCCGCCCAGCCCGCACTTCCGCACGCCCAACCCGCATATCGACTTCACCGGACTGCGCGTGGTCACCGGGCCGACGCCGTGGCCGCGCCGCTCGGGCCGGGCGGTCGCGGGCGTGTCGTCGTTCGGCTTCGGCGGCACCAACGCGCACGTCGTGCTGGAGGAGCCGCCCGCGCCCGATCCGGCGCCGCGGCCCGGGGGACCCGCGTTCCTGGTCGTCACCGGGGTGTCCGAGGAGCGGGTGCGCCGGCACGCCGAGCGGTTGGCCGGGTGGCTGGCGGGGACGCCGGCCGACCCTCGTGGCACGGGGGCCGGAGCCCGTCCTTCGCCGGCCGACCTCCACGACGTGGGCTCCACCCTGGCCCGGCGGCGCGGGGGCGAGCCGTGCGCGGCCGTGGTGAGCGGGTCCGACCGGGACTCCGTGGCGGCCGCGCTGCGCGCCCTGCCGTCCGGGGTGCGGCGGGTCGGGGCGCGGACCGGCGTGGTGTGGGTGTTCTCCGGGTACGGCTCGGGCTGGGCGGGCATGGGGCGGCGCCTGCTGGCCGCCGAACCGGTGTTCGCCGACGCGGTGGACGAGCTGGACGGCCTGCTCGCGCCGTACTCGGTGCGCGGGCTGCTGGAGGCTCCCGGCGAGGGCCTGGGTGACGGGCAGGTCGCGCTGTTCGGGGTGCAGGT
>NZ_JBHWIE010000397.1:0-6166 GCF_042732085.1 Actinosynnema sp. NPDC059797 | reverse complement strand
CAGCCTTAAGGCAGGCCGGCTTTGACGCGTCGCCGACCGGTCCCCGCCGCCGGACGACCTGCTCGACATCGTCTTCTGCCCCGCCCCGGTCGGGGCTACCGTGGGTGCCACGTCGTCGGCCCAGAGCCGCACCGTGCGGCGGGAGGGAGATTCCGCTGTCCGGCGTCGGGGGAATTCAGAGGCGGAGTTGATCCATCGTGGAACAGCGCAGGTCGGTCGCGACGCACTGGGGCAGCTTCGTCGCCGTGGTCGATTCCGGTCGGTTGGTGCGGATCGAACCGAGGCCCGACGACCCCGCTCCCTCTCCCATCGGCCCCGGAATGGTGACAGCCGCCGAGGACGGCGCTCGGGTGTTGCGCCCCGCGGTGCGCAGGGGCTGGCTGAACGGCGAACCGCGCACCCGCGGCGCGACCAGGGGCACGGACGCTTTCGTGGAGGTGAGCTGGGACGACGCGCTCACGCTGGTGAGCGATGAACTCCGCCGGGTCCGCTCACGGCACGGGGACGGCGCGGTGTTCGGCGGGTCCTACGGTTGGGCGAGCGCGGGCAGCTTCCACAACGCGCAGGCACAGCTCCACCGGTTCCTGGCGCTGGACGGGGGTTACACCGACTCGCGCAACACCTACAGCACCGCCGCCTTGGAGGTCATCCTCCCCCACGTGATCGGCGGCCACCCGTGGAGCTACCAGAGCCGGATGCCGATGTGGGACGAGATCGCCGACAACTGCGAACTCGTGGTGGCGTTCGGCGGGCTGGCCCTCAAGAACAGCCAGATCAACCCCGGCGGGCTGGCCAGGCACCGGACGCGGGACCTGCAACGCCGGTGCCGCGAGGCCGGGGTGGAGTTCGTGAACGTCAGCCCCATCCGCGGCGACGTCGCCGGCTTCCTCGACGCCGAGTGGCTGCCCGTCACCCCCAACACCGACACCGCCGCCATGCTCGGCATCGCGCACGCGATGCTGGTCAACGGGTGGCACGACGAGGACTTCCTCCGCCGGTGCTGCGTCGGGTTCGACCGCTTCGCCTCCTACCTGCTCGGCGAACCCGACGGCGTCCCGAAGGACGCCGCCTGGGCCGAGCGGATCACGGGCATCGACCGCGACGCGATCACCGACCTCGCCCGCCGCCTCACCACCCGACGTTCCCTCGTCATGGTCAACTACGCGGTGCAACGAGCGGACCACGGCGAACAGCCGATCTGGACGTCCGTCGTGCTGGCCGCCATGGCGGGCTCGATGGGGCGGCCCGGGGGCGGCTGGGGCGCGGGCAACGCGACGATGGACGCGACGGGCGTCGCCCCCGGACGCGCCTTCGTGGCGGGGATGCCGAAGGTCCCCAACCCGGTCCCGGACTTCATCCCCGTCGCGAGGATCGCCGACGCCCTGCTGCACCCCGGTGAGGTCATCGACTACGACGGCGGGCGCCTCACGCTGCCCGACCTCCGCCTGGTCTACTGGTGCGGGGGGAACCCGTTCCACCACCACCAGGACCTCCACCGGTTGACCCGCGCCTGGCAGGTCCCCGACACGGTCGTGGTCCACGAGGCCTGGTGGAACACCTCGGCCAAGTTCGCCGACGTCGTCCTCCCGGTCGCCACCACCCTGGAGCGCGACGACTTCGCCGCCGGGTTCTCCGACCCCCACCTCGTCGCGACGCCGAAGGTCCGCGAACCGGCGGGCGAGTCGCGCACCGACCACCACATCTTCGCCGCGCTGGCCTCCCGGCTCGGGTTCGAGCGGGAGTTCACGGAATCGCGCTCGGAAGCCGACTGGGTCCGGCACCTCTACGAGCAGACCAGGGCCGCGCTCGGCGACGACGCCTTGCCGGGCTTCGACGACTTCTGGCGGAACTCCACCGCCGGGCTGCCGGCGTTGAGCGGACCGTTCCCCGGGAGTTTCCAGGACCTCCGGTCGGACCCGGAGCGCTTCCCCCTGGCGACGCCGTCGGGCCGGATCGAGATCTTCTCGGCGAAGATCGACTCGTTCGGCTACGACGACTGCGCCGGGCACCCGACGTGGTTCGAACCGGCGGAGTGGCTCGGTGCCGACCTGGCGGACCGGTTCCCGCTGCACCTGATCTCGAACCAGCCCGCCGCACGCCTGCACAGCCAGTACGACAACGGCGGCCACAGCCTCGGTGCCAAGATCCGCGGTCGCGAACCCGTGGCGATCAACCCGGTGGACGCCGCGGCACGCGGCATCGAGGACGGCATGGTCGTGCGCGTCCACAACGACCGGGGCGGCTGCCTGGCGGGCGCGATCCTGTCGGACGAGGTCATGCCGGGCGTCGTGCAACTGTCCACGGGCGCGTGGTGGGACCCGGTCCAACCGGGCCTGAGCGGAACGCTGGACCGCCACGGCAACCCCAACGCCCTCACCGCGGACCGACCGTGCTCACGCCTGTCCCAAGGCCCCAGCGCCCTCAGCGCGCTGGTCGACGTCGAACCCCACGAGGGCCCCGTTCCCGACGTGCTCGCCTTCACGCCGCCGAACCTCGTGCCACCCACCTGACGCACACCCCGGCCGACGTGCCGGTCGAGTCGACCGGCGCGGCCTCACCTGAACGAGTGATTCGATCTTCCCGGTGGTCGCGTCGCCCGGGGCAACCGCGATCGCCTCACTACGTTGCGCGACCATGACAGGAATTCGGGATCTCAAGTACCGCCAGTGGTTCCGGGG
The DNA here is from genome assembly GCF_042732085.1 of Actinosynnema sp. NPDC059797. Taxonomy (NCBI): domain Bacteria; kingdom Bacillati; phylum Actinomycetota; class Actinomycetes; order Pseudonocardiales; family Pseudonocardiaceae; genus Actinosynnema; species Actinosynnema sp. NPDC059797. Next base: position 3,488 of record NZ_JBHWIE010000397.1, on the reverse strand, counting down.
CGCGGACGTCGACGGCGACGGGGTGATCACCCGTCAGGACGTCCGGTTGATGGGCGAGCGCTACATCGCGGCCCGCGACGCCGTACCGGAGGCCGGGACCGCCCGCCGGCTGACCGACGGGTTGGACGTGTTCTGGACCACCGTCATCGCGCCGATGGACCAGGACGGCGACGGGCAGGTGGACCTGCGGGAGATGACCGAGGGGTTCCGGCGGGCGCTGGCCGATCCCGCCCTGTACCCGCAGCAGGTCGGGCCGGTGGCCGACTGCTACTTCGACCTGGTCGACCTCGACGGGGACGACCGGGTCGACCAGGCGGAGTTCGGGCAGATCTTCGGCCTGGCCGGCAACGTGTCCCCGGAGGACTGCGCCGAGGTCTTCGACGCGTTGGACCTGGACGGCTCGGGCGGGCTGAGCCGCGCCGAGTTCCACCAGGCGCTCACGGAGTTCTTCTACGGCGACGACCCGGACGCCCCCGCCGCGCACCTGTTCGGCCGGATCACCGCCTGACGGGTCACCGACCCGGGCGAGCCCCGCACGGCCGACGCCATCCGAGGTCCCCGTAGGCAGCAGCCGCGGCGCCTCGCGGCATCGCGGCTCGGCCGGCGCTGTGGGCGGTCATCAGTCGATCGGGTGGTAGGTGATGTCGGCGTCGGCGAACTCGAACTGGGCGTAGGTGAACGGCCCGTCGGGCAGGTGCCAGGTCGCGCAGGCGCGGCGGGGCCTCATCCGACCGGCCACGAGGATCCAGCCGTCGACCGGGGTCGACCACCGCGTCCTGGTCGGGCCGGCGGGCAGGTCGGCCCAGCGGTCTTCGGTGGTGACCTCGCGCGGCGCGCCGCGGTGGTCGGTGGTGACGCGGACCGTGACCCGGAGGTCCTGGTCGGTGAGGGTGAGGTCGAAGGCGCGGTCGTCGACGGCGGCCCAGGTGACCGGCAGGCCGAGCAGGGTGGACGGGGCGAACAGGACCGCGTCGTCGAGGTAGGTGACCAGTTCGGCGGCGTCCATCTCGGGGCCGGCGGCGTCGGCGACGGTGAACGCGCCCAGCGCGGTGGCGCGCAGGCGGCCGCGGCCGTGGTCGTAGGTGTCGGTGGCGTGCACCGGCAGCACGTGCCCGAGGGCCAGGCGCAGGTGGTAGTCGCGGCCGACGGGCTCGGTCGTGTTGCGCTGCTCGACGCGGCACGCCGCCCAGCGGTCGGTGGGCTTGCGGCGGAACCAGCCGCGGGCGCGCAGCTCGAACCCGGTGTCGCGGGGTCGGCCGAGGACGCCGGTGAAGCGCAGGTAGCGCCGCGCCGCCTCGGGCAGGTGGGCGATGTCGCGGTCGGTCACGACGGGGGCGAGAGCGGTGTGGGTCATGGTCGGGCACCTCCGCTGATCAGCGTGTCGTTCTCGGGACCGGGTGGGCAGGACCCGAGGTCACCGCGGGGCCGGGACCTCCGGCCGCGCCGCGCCGGGCACGAGGGCCTGTCGCCGGGTGGTGCGGCGCGCCTCGGCCGGGGCGCGGTGGGCGATCAGGACGGGGCAGCGGGCGTGGTGGAGCGCGGTGCGGGCGACCGGGCCGCGGTCGGCGAGCACGAGCAGGTCGGTGTCGGCGTAGCGGGCGATGGCCTCGTGCGGGTGCATCCGGGCCAGCACCGACGTGTGCCGCACGCCGCGCAGCACGGCGTCGGCGTGGCGCACGGGGATGTCCGGCTGGTCGACGCGCACGGGCAGGGTCGGGGTGGCGTGCAGCACGCGCAGGGCGGCGCCGGTGCGCCGGGCGAGGTCGGCGGCGCGGATGAGCGCCAGGTCGTCCTGGTCGTCGCCGGTGACCAGGGCGGTGATGCGGTGGTGGTCGCCGCGCAGCGCTGCCGGGGTGCCCCGGACCACGACGACGTCGCACGCCGCGTGCCGGGCCAGCGGCACCACCAGGCGGCTCAAGCCGAGCTGGGGACCGCCGGCACCGCGGTGGCCGACCACCAGGACCTGCGCCCGGGCGCTGAGCAGCATGAGGTCGTGCACCTCGTCGCGGGTCGGCCGGTGGCGCTCCAGCGGTGCGCCCAGCAGCGCGGCGTGCGCGGTCGCCCAGCGCACCACCTGCTCGTGGTGGGGTGAACCGTCGTCGAGGACGACGACGGGGTGTGCGGTGGTGTTCGCGTCGAGACCCATGCCCTCAGCCTGGTCCGCGCGGGACGGCCGGTGCAGGGGCGTGGGTGCCTTCCGGGCAGGGTCCAAGGTCCCTGCCGCGTCAGGACCGGGATGGGCTGGGCTCCATCAGCAGGTCGGCGACGGCGCGGCGCGGACTGGGTGGGACGGGGGTGCCGAAGCCGATGCGCAGCACGGTTTGCGGCACGAGGGAGCCGCCCAGGGAGCGGCGCAGCTGCGAATGGGTCCGCCGGACTTCGATCGGCTGGGACATGAAGGACGCGGACAGCCCGAGGGCGGTGCCGGCCAGCAGCAGCCGTTGCAGGGCCTGCCCGGCTTGCAGCTCGCCGAGGGGCCCTTCGTGGAAGGAGCACAGCACGGCGACCAGCGGGTCGGGTTCGTAGTCCTTGCCCGGTGGGCGTTCGCGGGCCTGGAAGTCACGCAGCGCCCACTCGTCCTGGAGCGCGGGGCGCACACCGGCCGAGGAAGGTGGCACGCCGTCGTCGGTGCGGGGTCCGGTCCACGCGGTCAGTTCGGCGCGCACGGCGAGGTTCTCGGCCTGGATGCGGTGGGCCTCGGTGACGAGCGCCTGGAGCCGGGCGCGTTCGTCGGGGGCTGCGACCAGGTGCAGCCAGGCGCGTTCGCGTTCGGCGGCGCGGACGAGGGCGTGCCGGTGGGCGACCGGCACGGGCGCGTCGTGGAAGGGTTCGCGGTTGGACCGCCGCTTCGGCACGGCCGCGATCAGCTCGCGCACCTCGGGGTCGGTGTCGCGGTGCCCGCCCCAGCGCACTGCGGCCAGCGCGCCAGGGCTGCCCGAGCCGGGCAGCAGGGTGACCAGTGGCCGGATGCCCCGCGCCCGCAAGCCCAGGCGCAGGTTGAACAGGGCGGCGCCGCACGCCAGGCGCAGTTCGCGGCCGTCGGGGTCGGTGGCGGGCAGCGCGCGCTCGGGGTCGGGGTGCAGTTCGATTCGGTCGCTCGCCACCCGGAACCGCCACGGTTGGGTGTTGTGCACCGACGGCGCCAGGGATGCCGCGCGCAGCACGCCCTCCACCTCGTACGGCGCCAATCCGAACACCCCATGCATTGCGTCCACTCCCACCGTGTCACCTGATCGCACCAATACCTCCACTGTCCGGTTCGCGGAGCGGACGCCACACGGTCGAAAGTCCCCGATCGGGGGTGCTCTCCGACTCGCTCGGTGGACCTTTCCCTACCTGCTTGGGATGCTGATGATCGTGGAGGAACACGAGAACCCTCGCCTGTTGGGTGGTCTGCGCCTGGACGAGCTGCTGGACGAGGTGCGCGAGCGGCTGACCGAGATCGCCTCGACCCGGGACAAGATGCAGGGCCTGCTGGACGCGGTGCT
>NZ_JBHWIE010000396.1:0-6181 GCF_042732085.1 Actinosynnema sp. NPDC059797 | reverse complement strand
GTCCTCGCCCTGAGCGGGGCCGGGGGCATCGGCAAGACCTGGCTCGTGGTGCACTGGGCCTACCGGCACCTGGACCGGTTCCCGGACGGCCAGCTGTTCGTCGACCTGCGCGGCTTCAGCCCGGACAGCGAGCCGATGGAGATGGGCGTCGCGGTGCGCGGGTTCCTCGACGCGCTCGGCGTGGAACCCGGCCGGATACCGACCGACCTGCACGCCCAGGCCGCGCTGTACCGCAGCCTGGTCGCGGACCGGCGGATGCTGATCGTGCTGGACAACGCCGCGACCGCCGAGCAGGCCGCGCCGCTGCTGCCGGGCGGGCAGTCGTGCGTGGTCGTGGTGACCAGTCGCCGCACGCCCAACACCCTGGTCAGCAGGCACGGCGCGCACCACCTGAGGGTGGGCCCGCTGTCCGCGGGCGAGGCGCACGAGCTGCTGACCGACTGGCTCGGCGCGGACCGGGTCGCCGCCGAACCGGAAGCGGTGGCGGAGCTGGTGGGGTTCTGCCGGGGGTTCGCGCTCGCGCTGGGGCTGATCGCCGGGCACGCCCACACGCACCCCGGCGCGCCGCTGTCCCGACCGGCCGCCGAACTGCGGGAGTTCGGCCTGGACGTGCTGGACGACGACGACCCCGCGGCCAGCCTGCCCAAGGTCCTGTCCTGGTCCTACCGCGCCCTGTCGGCCGAGCAGCGGGAGGTCTTCGGGCTGGTGGGCGCCGCGCCGGGCCCCGACCTGGCGCTGCCGGCGGCGGCCGACCTGACCGGGCTGCCCCCGGTGCGGGCGAAGCGGGCGCTGCGCGCCCTGGAGGAGGCGTCCCTGCTCGACCAGGACGCGCGCGGCCGGTACGCGATGCACGACCTGGTCCGGAGCTGGGCGGTCGCGGTGGCGGGCTCGGACCTGGCCGACGAGGTGCGGGAGGCGGCGACGAGGCGGCTGCTGGACTCGTACGCGCACGTCGCGTGCGCGGCCGACCGGCTCCTGGCGCCGCACCGGTTGCCCGTGCTGCTCGACCCGCCCGCGCCCGGCGCCCGGCCCGAGCCGCCGGCCGACGCGGCGGCGGCGATGGCGTGGCTCGACGCCGAGCACCCCAACCTGCTGGCGGCCCAGCAGGTCGCGGTCGCGACCGGGCGGCACCGGGTCGCGTGGTTGCTGGCGTGGGCGCTGGACTCGTTCCACGGGCGGCGCGGCCACCTGCGGGACCGGGTGACCACGTGGCAGGTCGCGGTGGGCGCCGCGGAAAACCTGCCGGAGCACGCGCCGCGGGTGCGCGCCTCGCGGTTCCTGGGCCGGGCCCTCGCGCACCTGGGGCGGCACGAGGAGGCGGTCGGGCGCCTGCACCGGGCGCTGGAGCTGGCCGAGGAGCACCGCGACAACTCCGAGCTGGCCCAGGGCCACCGGATGCTGGCCTGGGCCTACGGGCAGCAGGGCGGGCACCGGTTGGCGGTGGAGCACGCCACGCGGGCGCTGGAGCTGTTCCGGGCCCTCGACCAGCCGGTGTGGGAGGCCGACGCGCTCAACCAGTTCGGCAGGCACGCGGCGCTGTTGGGCGACCACGACGACGGCCGCGCGCACTGCCTGGCCGCGCTGGACCTGTACCGGCGGCACCGCAACCCGGACGGCGAGGCGGCCACGTCGGCCAGCCTGGGGCACATCGAGCACCGCGCCGGGCGCCACGAGCGCGCCGCCGGGCACCACGAGCACGCGCTCCTGCTGTACCGGGCGCTGGGGAACACGTACATGTCGGCCGACGTCCTCCGCGACCTCGGCACGTCGTACGCGGCCGCCGGGAGGGACGGGGAGGCCCGGCGGGCGTGGTCGGAGGCGTGGGAGCTGTACCGGCGGCTGGGGCGAGAGGAGGACGCCGAGGTGGTGCGGGGGCACCTCGGCGCGTGACGCCCCGGTCCTCCGCGTCCCGGGGGCATCGGGTCCTCGGGCCTCAGGTCTCAGGTCCTCAGGTAGGAAGCCCCGTTCAGGTCGAGCACCGCCCCCGAGGCCCACTCGGCCTCGGCCGACGCGAGGTAGACGACCGCCGCCGCCACCTCCTCCGGCTTCGCCACCCGCTCGAACGGGCTCTGCCGGCGGACCTCGTCCGTGACCATCGAGGCCACCCGGTCGGTCCCGACGAAACCGGGCGCGACCGACGTGACCGCGATGCCGTGCGGTGCGAGGGCGACGGCCAGCGACTGCCCCATCGAGTGCAGCGCCGCCTTGCTCGCGCCGTAGGCGGGCATGTCGGGCTCGCCGCGGAACGCCCCGCGCGAACCGACGTTCACGATCCGGCCGCGCACCCCCCGGTCGATCATGTGCCGGGCCACGCAGTAGGACATGTCGGCCGCGCCGAAGACGTTCACGGCGAAGGTGCGGCGCCACAGCGAGCGCCACTCCTCGTACGACCGGTCGGTCAGCGACCCCAGCTCCACCAGCCCGGCGTTGTTCACCAGGACGTCGATCGCGCCGAGCCGGTCGACGGCGGACGCGACGGCCCGGGAGATCGAGTCCGGGTCCGCCAGGTCGACGTCGGCGGAGGACAGCGCGACGACCTCGTCGCCCCGCTCGCGGAACGCGTCGGCGATGGCCGCGCCGATGCCCCGGCTGCCACCGGTCACCAGGACGCCGCGGCTCACTTGGCGAACACCTGCGACTCGTCCTTGAACGCCTTGAACTCCAGCGCGTTGCCCGCCGGGTCGCGCAGGAACATCGTCCACTGCTCCCCCGGCTCGCCCGCGAACCTCAGGTAGGGCTCGATCACGAACTCCACGCCGGCCGCGCGCAGCCGGTCGGCCAGGGCGTGGAACTCGGGGATCGGCAGGATCAGGCCGAAGTGCGGCACCGGCACGTCGTGGCCGTCGACCGGGTTGCGGCCGGAGTCGCCGCGCGCGCCGGGCACGACGTGGGTGACGACCTGGTGGCCGTAGCAGTTCCAGTCCACCCACGCGTCGGCCGAGCGGCCCTCCTCCAGGGCCAGCACGCCGCCGTAGAACTCGCGGGCCCTGGCCAGGTCGTCGACGGGGATGGCGAGGTGGAAGGCGGGTCTCATGGCCACCACCATTGACCAGCTCCTGTCCGGATGTCAACATTCGACATCGTGGAGCTGCGCAAGGCCGACCGGCGGGGTCTCGCGGACGAGGCCGCCGACCGGATCCGGGAGGCGATCCTCGCGGGCGTGTTCCCGCCGGGCGCCCCGGTGCGCGAGGTCGAGCTGGCCGCGTCGCTCGACGTCAGCCGCGGTTCGGTCCGGGAGGGGCTGGCCGTGCTGGAGCGCGAGGGGCTGGTGCGCAGCGCCTGGCACCGCGGGACCAGGGTGATCGACCTGACGGTCCGGGACGCCGAGGAGGTGTACTCGGTGCGGGCCGCGCTGGAGGGGCTGGCGAGCCGGAGCGCGATCGGCCGCGTGGACCTCGACGCCCTGGACCGGCTCGTCGACGCCATGGCCGGGCGGCTGGCGGCGGGCGCGCCCAACGAGGAGCTGCTCGCCCTGGACCTGGAGTTCCACGACGCGGTGTACCTGGCGGCGGGCAACCGGCGGCTGCTGGAGGCGTGGCGGGCCGTGCGCTCGCAGGTGCACCTGTTCCAGCTCACCCGGATCCGCCTGGGGCACCAGGGATACCGGGCGGTGGTGGTGGACGAGCACCGGTACCTCGTCCGGCTGCTCCGGGCCGGTGACGCGGACGAGGTCACCCGGTTCGCCGAGGAGCACGTCCGCTCGGCGCTGCGGGCGCTGGTGGACCAGCTCGACCGGTGACGGTGCCGGGGCGGCCGGCCGGCGTCAGCGGAAGGTGCGGCGGTAGGTGTCCGGCGGCACGCCGACGGTGCGGTTGAAGTGCCTGCGCAGCGTCGCGGCGCTGCCCATGCCGACCGCCTCGGCGATGGCGTCCAGGCCGCGGTCGGTGGTCTCCAGCAGTTCCTGCGCGCGGCGGATCCGCTGGGTCAGCAGCCACCGCAGCGGGGTGGTGCCGGTCGCCGACCTGAAGTGGCGGCCCAGGTTGCGCGTGCTCATGTTCGCCCGGCGCGCCAGGTCCTCCACGGTCAGCGGGCGGTCCAGCCGGCCCGCCACCCAGGGGAACAGCTCGGCGAGCGGGTGGTCGTCCCGGGCGGGCACCGGCGTGGTGACGAACTGCGCCTGGCCGCCCGCCCGGTGCGGCGGCACGACCAGGTTGCGGGCGATCGCGTTGGCGAGCGCCGGGCCGTGGTCGCGGCGGACCAGGTGCAGGCACAGGTCCAGCGCGGCGGCCTTGCCGGCGGAGGTGAGCACGTCGCCCTCGTCCACGTAGAGCACGTCCGGGTCCACCTCCACCAGGGGGTGGCGGGCGGCCAGCGCCCCGGTGTGCGCCCAGTGCGTGGTGGCGCGCCGCCCGTCCAGCAGGCCGGCGGCGGCCAGCACGAAAGCGCCCGTGCAGAGGGAGACCACCCGCGCGCCCGCGTCGTGGGCCGCGCGCACCGCGTCGACCAGGTCGGCGGGCGGCTCGTCGTCCACGTCGGCCAACGCGGGCACCACCACCGTGCCGGCTCCCGCCACCCGGTCGAGCCCGTGGTCCGGCTCCAGCAGGAACCTGCCGACCCGCAGCGCGCCCGAGCCGCAGACCACCACGTCGTACCGGGGTGCGGCCGCCTCGGCGCCGAAGACCTCCTGCGCCACGGCCAGCTCGAAGTGCCGCATCCCGTCGGCCACGGCCACCGCCACGGTGCTCATGTCCGAAAGTGTACGGATCATGGCGTTCCGGACACTCGTGCGGGGCCGGCCCCGCCAGCAGGATGTCCACAGTGGAACGGCGAGCACGAGGTGGAGGACCGATGGGGCACGCGGTGGCGGTGTTCGGGGCCTACGGGCACACGGGGCGGTTCGTGGTGGAGGAGTTGCGCGAACGCGGTTTCACGCCCGTGCTCTCCGGCCGCAACGCGGCGGAGCTGCGCGCGATGGCGGCGTCCCACCCGGGCTCGGAGGTCCGCCCGGCGTCCGTCGACGACCCGGGCTCGCTCGACCGCGCGCTGGACGGCGCCGCGGCCGTGGTCAACTGCGCCGGCCCGTTCGCCACGACCGCCGCGCCCGTGATCGAGGCGGCGCTGCGCGCGCGGGTCCCGTACGTGGACGTGGCGGCCGAGATCGAGGCCAACCTCGACACGTTCGCCCACTTCGCCGACCGCGCGGACACCGCGGTGGTCCCCGCGATGGCGTTCTACGGCGGCCTCGGCGACCTGCTGGCCACCGCGGCGATGGGCGACTGGGCCTCGGCCGACGAGGTGCACGTCGCGTACGGGCTGAGCAGCTGGCACCCCACCGCCGGGACGCTCGCCGCGGGCCGGGTCTCCCGGCGGCGGCGCGACGGCAGGCGGATCCGCTACGCCAACGGCCGGCTGGAGCACCGCGACGACGCGCCACCGGTCCTGGACTGGCACTTCCCGGCCCCGCTCGGCACCCGGAGCGTCATCGGCGAGTTCACCATGGCCGACGTCGTCACCGTCCCGAGCCACCTGGACGTCCCCGAGGTGCGCACGTACATGACGGTCAACGCGGCCGAGGACCTGTCGTCCCCGGACCCCTCGGCGCCGACCGCGACCGACGAGCGGGGCCGGTCGTCGCAGACCTTCCTCGTGGACGTGGTCGTGCGCTCCGGCGACGAGCGGCGACGCGCCGTCGCGAGCGGCCGGGACATCTACGCCGTCAGCGCGCCGCTCGCCGTGGAGGCGGTCGACCGCATCCTCACCGGTCGGACCAGGGCGACCGGCGTCGCCTCGGCCGGGAAGATGTTCGACGCGCCCGACTTCCTCCGCGCGCTGTCCGGGCACCTCTCGTTCGTCCCCGCGCACCCGGTCGAGTCCCATCCCTGACCGAAGATTTTTTCCCGACCGGTGTATCCGGCGCCGCGGGTGGCCCTCTTGTGAAGTGTCGGGGGTTCCGGTCGGGGAGCCGGGCCCGCGACGCAGGGGGATCGCGCGCCACCCGCCCTCCGGGGCGGGTGAGCCGCGCGAGGCGCCACCGCCGGGGGCGATCTCCCGATGACCGCGCTCGTCAGCGGGTCCGCGCCGGTCGACGGGGTGGCCCTACCGCGCCTCCCGCTCCTCGGCGGGCACTCCCACTCGGCGCGGGCCCACCCCTCACCGGTCCCGAACCCCCGGCCGGACCGCGTTCCCGAGGGACGCCGCCCGGCCGGCCGCGTCGTCGGCATCGGTGGTCGCCACCTCCCCC
>NZ_JBHWIE010000395.1:0-6192 GCF_042732085.1 Actinosynnema sp. NPDC059797 | reverse complement strand
TGTTGGCGTGGTTGATGGTGCCCTCGACCTCGATGGTGATCGGGGTGGCGCTGGTGGCCCGGGTGCACAGGGCCTGGTGGATCTGGGTGCCGGTGGTGGCCCGGACCGTCGCCCCGCCCCGGCCGCCGGTGGTCCCGCCGTTCTGGGAGGCGTAACCGGTCGCGGTACCCGAAGGCGGGTTCTGGTTCGACGTCGTGGTGGTCGTGGTGGTCGACGTCGTGGTTGACGTGGACGTGGACGTGGACGTCGAGGTGTCGGTCGGCTGCCCGGTGCAGGCCACGCCGTTGAGCTTGAACGAGGTCGGCGCGGGGTTGGAGCCGGTCCAGGAGCCGTTGAAGCCCGGCGTCACGGAGGCGCCCGTGGCCAGCGAGCCGTTGTAGCTCGCGTTGCGCACCGTCACCGCGCTGCCGGACTGGGAGAACTCGCCGCCCCACAGCTGCGTGACCTGCTGGCCGGCCGGGAACGACCACTCCAGCGTCCAGCTCGACACCGCGTCACCCAGGTTGGTCACGGTGACGTTGGCGCCGAAACCGCCCTGCCACTGGTTGGTGACGGTGTAGTCGACCCGGCACCCGGCCGCGGCATTGGCATTGGTGCCGGCGGCCACCACCATGCCCCCGGTCAAAGCCGTCACCGACACGGCCGCGGCGATGCCGGCGATCCGACTCCTCGTGCTTTTGCCAATGCGCGAACTCATGCGTCGCCTCCTTGCGAACAGCACTCGTGGACAGCGGTTCCCCACGGCGCCCACCACTGCCGATCGGCGGCATCAACAGTGGTCAGCGGATCCTGGGAGCGCTCCCAGAGAGCATTGCGCAACTGTGCGAAATGGGCAACAAGATTCACGTCGATGAACGGATCGGCGATTCACGGACGTGAATGGAACAGGCGCCGGCAATCCTTTCCGGAAACCGGTGAAGCCCCGGTTCCCCACGAGCGGGGAGCCGGGGCGTCCTCCGGGCGGACCTACACGCGGCCGACGCCCGCGCCCGCGGTCACCAGCGACGGCACCGAGGAGGCCGGGTCCAACGAGTAGGCGTAGTAGGTGCGCGGCTCGACCACGGTGCCCAGGGTCTGCGGCGCGCCCGAGTTGACGTAGGCGTTGTTCCGCTCGACCACGCGCCCCGGGCCGCTCTTGTCGTAGCCGGACAGGATCGGCTTCGCCACGTTCTCGAAGTAGTTCCCCTCGACCACCACGCCCGCGTCCTCCGTCGACGCCACTCCGTACAGCGCGTTGCCCCGGTAGTAGTTGTTGTAGACGTGCACGGGCTCGCCGAACCGGACGCGGGGGTGCCGCTGGTCGGTGCGGTCGAAGAAGTTGTGGTGGTAGGTGACCCGCAGCTTGCCCCGGTCGGCGGTGTAGGTGTCGGAGTGGCCGAGCAGGGCGGCCTTGCTGTGGTCGTGGAAGTGGTTCCAGGAGATCGTCACGTAGTCCGACTCCCGCTTGACGTCGAGCAGGCCGTCGTAGCCGCGGGACAGGTCGCAGTGGTCGATCCACACGTGGTGGGCCTTGTTGGTGACGCTGATCGAGTCGTCGGACGCGTCGGTGAACCGCAGGTTGCGGATGATCACGTTGTTGCCGGGGCGGGTGGTGGAGCCCAGTTGGAGCCCGCCGCCGGTGATCTCGGAGCCCGAGCCGACCCCGAGGATCGTCTTGTTCGCGACCACGGTCAGCATGTCGTCGCCGACCTGGATGCGGCCGGACACCGTGATGACGTAGGGCTCCTTGCGGCCCACGTAGTCGGCCAGGGCGTCGGCGGTGGTGACGGTGACCGCCTGGCCGCCCGCGCCGCCGGTGGTGCCGTTGAGGCCCAGCGCGTCGACCGAGGCGAACCCGTCGGCGACGGCGAGCGCCGAGGGGTGCTGGTAGGGGGTGGGGTAGGCACTGGCGTTGCGCGGGGCGGTGGCGGCGAAGGCGGCCAGCGCCGAGCCGGCGAGCAGGCTCCGGCGGTTCAACGGGCTCATGGTCCCCTCCTTCAGATCCGGCCCACGCCGACGCCGGCGGGCACCGTGGTGCGCAGGTTCGCGGCGTTGTCGGGCGTGTAGGCGTAGTAGGTGCGCGGCTCGACCACGGAGCCGAGCGTCTCCGGGCTGCCCGAGTTGACGTAGACGTTGTTCCGCTCGACCACCCGCCCCGGCCCGCTCTCGTCGTAGCCGGAGTAGATCGGGTGGGGCACGTTCTCGAAGTAGTTGTGCTCCACCAGCACGCCGGCGTTCTCGGTGGACGCCACGCCGTACAGCGGGTTGTCCCGGAAGTAGTTGTTGTAGACGTGGATGGGCTCGCCGAAGCGGACGCGGGGGTGCCGCTGGGCGGTGCCGTCGAAGTAGTTGTGGTGGAACGTGGTGCGCAGCTTGCCGGTGTCCGGGCCCGCGTTGGAATCGGAGTGGCCGAGCAGCGCGGTCTTGCTGTGGTCGTGGAAGTGGCACCACGACACGGTGATCAGGTCCGCGCCGCGCACGATGTCGATCAGGCCGTCCTGGCCGCCGCTGAGGTCGCAGTGGTCGATCCAGATGTGGTGCGAGGACTGCTGGATGCTGATGGCGTCGTCGTCCGCGCCGGTGAACCTCAGGTTCCGGATGATCACGTTCTGCCGGCGGTACATGTCCAGGCCGCCGCCGCTGATCTCGGCGCCGGGCAGGCCGATGACGGTCTTGTTCGACCGCAGGGCGTGCTTGCTGCTGAACCGCATGACCCCGTCGACCTGGATGATGTAGGGCTCGTTGCGGTCGCAGTAGTCCAGGAACGCGTCGGTGTCCCGCACGGTGACCACGGGACCGCCGAGGCCGCCGGTGGTGCCGTTCTGGCCGAGCAGGTTGGTGCCGGCGAAGCCGTCGGCGGTGGCGAACGGCGCGGCCCACACGGGGTTCGTGGTGGTCGCGGGCCTGGCCGCGGCGGCTTTGGCCGTGGCGGCGGTCAGGGCGGTGGCGGCGGCGCCGGCGAGGAGGCCGCGCCTGCTGATGGGGCTCATGGCCGGTCCTCTCAGATCTTGCCGACGCCCGCGCCCGCGGGCACGACGGTCGGCACCTCGGCGGCGCGGTGGGGGGTGTAGGCGTAGTACGTGCGCGGCTCGACGACGCTGCCCCGCGTCTCGATCTCGTGGTTGCAGTCGACGAGGACGTTGTCGCGCTGCACCATGCGGCCCAGGTCGCCGCTGAAGTCGACCCGGCCCGGGTTGTTCACGCTGTAGAAGTAGTTGCCCTCCAGCACCACCCCGGCGTTCATCGCCGACGCCACGCCGTAGCTGTTGTCGCGGTAGTAGTTGTTGTAGACGTGCACCGGCTCGGCGAACCGGACGCGCGGGTTGCGCTGGTCGGAACCGTCGAAGTAGTTGTGGTGGTAGGTCACCCGCAATCGGCCGATGTCCTGCGCGCCGTTGTCGTCGTCGTGGCCCAGCAGCAGCGTCTTGTCGTGGTCGTGGAACCTGTTCCAGGAGACCGTCACGAAATCGGAGCCGCGCTTGATGTCGACCGCGCCGTCATCTCCGTTGGAGAAGTCGTTGTGGTCGATCCAGATGTGGTGGCTGAACATCTGGACGTTGATCAGGTCGTCGGTCGCGCCGGACATCGAGAGGTTCCGGATGATCACGTTGTGCACGGCGTCGGCCGGGGGAGAGGTCACGTCGTCGTCCACCGGCAGGCCGATGTTGAGCCCGCCGCCGACCAGTCGGGCGTCGGTGCCGAGACCGGTGATCGTCTTGTCGGAGGCCACGTCGTGCATGCCGTCGGAGTTGCCGGTCGGCAGCGTGATCGTGCCCTTGACCTGCACGACGAGCGGTCCCGGGCGGGCGATGTAGTCCAGGAACTGGGGCGCGGTGGTCGCGGTGACGACGGCGCCGCCCGCGCCACCGGTGGTGCCGTTCTGACCGAGCGCGTTGACGGACGCGAAGCCGTCCGCGGTGGTGGCGGCCAGGGCGGGCGCCGCACCGGGCGCGGTGAGCAGGGAGGCGGCCAGGGCGGTGGCGGCGACCACCGCGACCCGGGTCGGAGCACGCCTGTTCCCGATGGTCGTGGGCATGGTTATTTCCTTTCCCGGCAGGGGGCAAGGGCGGCGAAAGGATATTCTCATCGCACCGTAAGAGGTTGTTTCAGGCGTGTCAACGGGCGATTTCCGGTTCACATATGTGTTTGTTTCGCGCCGTTCTCGTTCACATACGTGTTCTATTCCGGGGTCTTATTCCAGGTGGTCGGGCATTTCGATCGGAATTCGACGGTCCCGGTTCGGCCCACCCCGCCGCCGAGCCCGACCGCGTCGACCCGGTCGCGCGGCACCCGCCGGAATTCCGCGGGCGGCGAGGCGCCGGGCACCCGGCAGGACATCCAGGCCCCCGTGACGGGCCGTTTGCGGTGGGGCGCGATCCCGGCGCGGGGTGGGCGTCTTTCGCCGGGCAAGGGGGACGACCGGGCAACGGGGGCGTCGGGCGCCACCGCACCGCGCGGTGGCGCCAGGTGCCGGCGTCGTGGGAGCCGCGCCGCGCGGTGACGTGCGACCGGGCTCGGCGCCCGTCAGACCGCGACGCGCTTGACCTGTTCCACAGTGGACGCGAAGGACTGCACACCGGCCGCCATGGTGGGCACGTGCTCGCGCATCAGGCGCTGGAAGTGCGGCGCGCTCGGGCTGCGGTGGTCCGCGGTGAACTCGCCGGCGAGCGAGAGCCAGGTCACCGGAACCGCACCCGCCTGCACCATCCGCCGCACGGCGGTCTCGTGCGTCTCGGCGGAGATGCTCGCGGAGGCGTCCACCACCAGGTGCACCTCGTACCCGGCGCGCAGGCCGCCCAGCACGGTCTGGAGCACGCAGCCCTCGGTGGACACACCCGCGATGGCGAGCCTGCGGCGACCCGTGGCGGCGACGGCCTCGGCGAAGCGCTCGTCGAGGAAGGCGTCGAAGTTGCCGCCGCGCTCGATCACCGGGTGGTCGCCGATGACCTCGCGCAACTGCGGGTACAGGGGGCCCGACGGCTTGTCGGGCATCCCGTTGGTGACCACCAGCCCGCTGTCGTACAGCACGGCGGTCTTCGCCAGGCCCACGACGTTGTTGACGTGCTGGGCCAGGTCGTGCGACCGCAGCACGTTGGCGAACCCGATGGCGTGGTCCACCAGCACGACGGTGGTGTTGCGCGGGGAGAGCGGTTCGGGGGACACGGGGACCTCCACTAATGAACGTCTGGTCATTAGCTACCGTACACGCTAATGACCAGATGTACACTAAGCGGGTGACCGCACCCCGCAAGCGCACGCGCGATCCCGAGGCGCACCGTGCCGCCATCCTCGACGCCGCCCGCGCCGCCTTTGCCGAACGCGGCTACGACCGCGCCACCATCCGGGAGATCGCCCAGCGCGCCGGGGTGACGCACGGCTTGGTGATGCGGCACTTCACGTCCAAGGAGCAGTTGTTCCTCGCCGCCGTGCCGGGACCGCGCGACCTCGGCGAACTCCTGCCCGGCCCGCTCGAAACGCTGCCCGAGCGCGTCGCGAGCGGCTTCGTCGACCGCATGGAGCGGGCCGGGGGAGGAGACCCCTTCCTCGCCCTGATCCGCGGCGCCGCGTCCGACGAGGCCGCCGCGACGCGGCTGTACGAGGCGATGCGGGCGACCAGCCTCACCGCCTACCTCGCGGTGATCACCGGCTCCGACGTCGAGGAACGGGTCGACCTGCTCGCCGCTCACCTCATCGGGGTGGCGTTCAGCCGTTACGTGGTGCGCAGCGGTCCGCTCGCCGCCATGCCGGCCGACCGCCTCGTGGCGCACCTGACGCGCACCTTGCGAACAATCCTGTTCGACTGAGGAGGTGCTGTCGACCCGCTTCGCGGACGGTCCCGCGCGGCGACCTGGGCCGACTCCGCACCGGAGCCCGACGCGGTCGCGCCCATCAACCCGAACGCGGCATTGCCGTCGCGGCCGGCGGCCCGTTGAATCGGTCCCGCCGACGACGCCGATCCCGGGAGCCGCACATGACCGAGCTGACCCTCGACCCGAAGACGACCGCGATCGTGCTCATCGAGTACCAGAACGACTTCACCAGCGAGGGCGGGGTGCTCCACGGCGCGGTCAGCGGGGTGATGGAGCGCACCGGGATGCTGCCCAGGACGGTGGCGCTGGTGGAGGCCGCCCGCGCCGCCGGCGTGACCGTCATGCACGCGCCGATCACGTTCACCGAGGGCTACGGGGAGATCACGTCGCACCCCTACGGCAT
>NZ_JBHWIE010000394.1:0-6197 GCF_042732085.1 Actinosynnema sp. NPDC059797 | reverse complement strand
TCGGCGGACAGCGGACCGTCGACCCCGCCCCCCTCCCGCACCGGCGCGGGCCACCCCGGGTCACGCCCGCGCGGCACCCGAACCCCACCACCCGCCACGGCGGACGGAGCGCGGGCACCCGCGCCCCGCCCGGCCAGCGCCCCCATCACCTTGCCCACCACCAGCGCGTGCGCCAGCCCGCCGACGAACGACCGGTGCCCACCGCCGACCCGCACCTGCCGCATCACCCAGCCGGGGATCTTCACCAGGATCCACACCAGGGCGATCAGCACGATCAGGTTGACCACCCCGTCGGTGGTCGGCATGCCGGAGAAGTGGAAGCCGCCGGGCCGCAGGAACACCTTCACCGCGCAGATCAACGCCAGGCTCTGCCCGACCTGGATGCCCAACACCCCGGCACCGGCGCGCCAGAACCAGCGCGCCACGCCCTCGGTCTGCGGCAGGCCGTGCCACATCACCGCCAACGGTGCCCCGGCCAGCAGGATCACCGTGAGCGCGACCCGGACCACGTAGCCGACCAGCAGCGCGACCAGCAGGACGGTGAGCACCACCGACAGCGCCCCGGCGAACAGACCGCCCGACACCAGCGAGCCGGCCACCAGGCCGACGAACAGCTCGGTGATCGCCCGCCCTGAGGTCTGCGGATCCGTCCCGTCACCGAGCACGGCCGCCGTCGCGGCGTTGGCCAGGCCGATGGCGTGCTCGGCGACCACCAGGCTGAGGTTGGCGGCCACGAACCCGAGCACGACCCTGGGCCCCATCTCCCGGATCGAGTAGCGGGTCTGCACGGTCTCGTGGCCCATCACCACGACCCCGGCCAGGATCACCAGCAGCGAGTAGACCGCCACGACGAACAGCCGAGACTGCTCCCAGATCTCCCCGACACCGGGTAGCTCCGCCGGTGACGGCGTGGACAGCAGGGTGGTGCCGACCCAGCCCAACAGCACGTTCAACGACTCGCCGACCAGCAGGTGCAGGAACGCGGCGACCCCTTCGCCGATGCACGCGGCCGGGTCGAGGATCCCGCACTCCGAACCCGACGGGCTCACCGGCGTGGTGCCCGTCGGAGGGGCGGCCGGTCGCGGCGAGGTCGTCGTCGGAGGCGGCAGGCACCCGGGAGGCGAAGGACGGCCGGGCTCAGGGGTGAGGCACGGAGCCGACGTCGCCGGCGGCACCGTCGTCGGCGGTGCGCACGGCACCGGACGAGGCCCGGGACCGGCACACGGGTCGACCGGTTGGGCAGGGTGCGGCAGGGGAGAGGCGGACGTCTGCGCGGCCGCGCACAGCACCAGGGCGCCGCCCAGCAACGCGGCGAACAGCACCCACACCAGACGGCGTCGCCGAGTGATGGCCATGGTCAGGCCCCCACGATGCCCTGGAGCACGGACACGACCAGCGGGGCGAGCGCGGCCAGGGCGTAGCCGATGCCCGCCGACCGGAACGCCTGCCGCGCCTTCTCCTGCTCGCCCGGGTCACCGCTGCCCACCACCCGACGCACGCCGCCGATGGTCAGGAACACCGTCGCCAGCGCGGCGAGCACCCCCATCAGCCAGTTGCGCACGTTGGTCAGGACCTCGTCGACGCTGCCCGCGACCGCCAACACGACCGGATCGGCGTACGCGCTCGCCCCGGAGGCGGCCAAGGCCAGCGCGACCACCCCCGCGACCGACGCCACCCCGCGACCGCGGAACACGGGCTCGCGGACGGCTCGACCGTCACGGGATCGGCGATCGCGGCAAGGACGGTCGGGCATCGAGATCAGGCACATCGCGGCGCTCCCGGAGTAGGGTCCGACCGCCGCTGCGACGGCCGGGACGAGGACGTGGCGCGGGTCGGAGGAACCGGTCTCCTCCCGCACTCCTGAACTCCGGAAAAACGGCCCCGAGGGGACACGCGACCCTCGACTTTCCTCGCCGATCCCTCCGCCAAGCCGGTCACAGCGGGTGACGACGCCGCGCTGGTGGTCGCCTGTTGGGCAGCGGTGGTGATGAGCACCGCGTCGGCCACCCGGGTCGCCAGATCACGCTCGCGGGGACCGGCGTGCGCGGTGTCGGGGGCGTCGTCGCGCAGGTAGGCGACCAAGCGGTGCTCGGCACGACGACGCGCCTTCTTCGCCGCCTGGTAGGACAGGCCGCGCGCCGCTCCGGCGACGGCCAACGACACGCCTTCCAAACGGGTGGCGCCGATCAGCTCGGCCTCGACGGCGGTGATGGCGCGTTCGGCGACCGCGCGGGCGAGCACGAAGTCCGGATGCCCCCACGGGGCCGGCGGCATCGTCGAGCGGAACCCGTGACCGGAGGGCACCGGCGCGTCCAACGCCTCCCGCAGACACGCGTGCCCGGCACGGTAGGCGGCCCACCTCAGCCGCAACATGATGCGCGGCCGCCGCAGGTCCACCTGGCCCAGTTCGGCGACGAACCCGGCCAACAACGCGGCGTGGATGTCACCCGGATCGCCGGCGAACCTGGCCGAGAGCCTGGCGGCGATGGAGGTCAGCGCGGGCAGCGCGACACCCACCGCGCCCACGGTCCAGGCGCCGCCCTCGGTGCGCGCCAGCAGCACCAGGTGCGCCCACACCGCGTCCCGCAGGACCTGCGGGCAACGACGGCTCAACAACCGGTCCCGGACCTCGTCCAGCGGCACCCGCCGCGCCGGGAAACCGGCGAACAACCGACCGTCGACAGCCACCGGGTACGGCCCGGCAACCAGCCACTCGAACGCCGAACGGGCGGCGTCCAACGGCATGTCATCGCGCCCGAAACCCGAACGCGGAACAACCTCGCGCGAACTCATGACACGACTCCCCGAATCCTGTCGGAACAACGACCCGGCCAGGAAGTCACAAGGGGTAGTGCCAACCACTGACCAAACTGGTACTGAACTAGTACCGAACAGGCACCGACGATCTTCAGCGCCCGCCTCAAGATCCATCCGGACGACGCCTGGAGATCAACGAGACCGTACGGGCGCGATCAGTGCCAGTAGCACGGTAATACCCTCCTAGCTGCACATACGAGGCTGCCGTACCAGTTCGGTGCCAGTTTGGTGCCAGCTGTGGACCCTCGGGAGCACGCATCGCCGACGTATCACCGCACTGCAGGCTCGGAGTCGGAAATCAGGTCTTCCCACCTGCGCGGAACTGGTCTTTCATCTGCGCGGACGCGCGAACCCCGATGCGACGTGCCCGGCCGGAAAAACATCGGAAAAAGTTGGCGGCCGCGTGTCCCTCAAGGGCCCGTATTTCGGAGTTCAGGGGTGTCATCAGCGCCTCGCACCCACCGGCGCACCCGCCTCGTGAAGGGGACACCCGTGACCCGATCCGACCACTCCGACCGCGGCTCGACCCGACGGCGCACCGCCTCCACCCACCCCGGACCCACCCGCCCCGGCGGACGCCGACCGGTGGAGCGCCGAGCCTGGCCCACCGCCCCGACCACGACCCGCGTCAGCCCCGGCAAACCCGCCACCGGCTCACGGTCACGCGGCCCGTCCGCGACCCCCACCCCGGCGACCGTCTGGACCCTCGGACCGACTGCCATCGACCTGAACACCACCTGGCCCGCACCGCTCGTGGAGCGGGTCGTCACCTCCTTCAGCCGACCCGCCGCACGAGTCGTGCTACTCGCCTCGCCGAACCCGGACGACAGCGACCGCGCACTCGTTCCGGCCGGTCCCGACGGCACCGTCGACCACACACCCGCCGGCGACCCAGACCCCGAACTGGCCGACGCCGTGCACACCGTCGAACGCCTCGCCCGCGCCGCCCGCGTCGCACGCATCCCCGCCGGCACGACCGCGCCCGACCCGACCTCCCGACCGTTCCGGGCGGGCCGCGTCGGCGACCACGACCCGGCTCCCGCAACCGCTCCGAGCACCTTCCGTGCCACCGGCGAGGCCTCCGCGACGAATGCCCAACCGGACACCGTCGACAGCGCGGACCTGGTCATCGGCAGCCTGCCCCCGCAGCACCACGACGACCACGCGGCCGACCGCATCGCGCTGTTCGCGGCCCGCGCGCTGCGCGTCGGCGGCATCCTCGTGGTGCTCACGCACTGTGACTGGAGCGCGGGGGAGCTGACCGACCCGACCGGTGCCGCGGTGACCGCCGGGCAGAACGCCGACCTGCTCTACCTCCAACACATCGTCGCCGTCCACGCACCCCTCCGCGACGGCCGCTTCCACCCCGTCGACACCCGCCAAGAGCTGCCCGCATCGCACCGACGCATCCACTCCGACGTCCTGGTGTTCGCCCAACCGCACGACCACCGACCACCGGCCGACAACACCGCCCCGCACCGTGGAGACCACCGATGAACACCGGCAGCGCAAGCGGGTCCCACCAGGACCGGACGTCGACCTCCGCCGTGTCGGTGTGGACCACCGCACAGGCATCCCCGGCCGCCCAGCGCAAGAACACCTACGTTCCCGAGTCGACGGCGCACCCGGCCAAGATGCTGCCCGAGGTCGTCCGCCACGCCGTGGCCCACTACACCGAGCCGGGCGAGCTGGTGCTCGACCCGATGTGCGGCATCGGCACCACCCTCGTCGAAGCCGTCCGCCTCGGACGCCGCGCCGTCGGCGTGGAGTACGAACCCCACTGGGTGCAGGTCGCGCAAGCCAACCTCGACCTCGCCCGACAGCACGGCGTCGACCACGACGCGCGGGTATTCCACGGCGACGCCCGCCAACTGCTCACCCTGCTCCCGGACGAGTACGTCGGGCAGGCGGCGCTGGTGGTGACCTCCCCGCCCTACGGACCCTCCACCCACGGACAGGTCGCAGCCGCACCCGGCGCCGGAGTGCAGAAGTACCACCACCTCTACGGCAACACCCTCGACCGCGGCAACCTCGCCAACATCGGCCACCACCGACTGCTCGCCGGCTTCACCCGCATCCTCGCCGCCCTGCGCACCTACCTGCGCCCCGGCGGACACATCGCCATCACCATCCGACCCTGGCGCGAACACGCCGAACTGATCGACCTGCCCTCCCAGATCCTGACCTGCGGACGCACCGCCGGACTCATCCCCGTCGAACGCAACGTCGCCCTGCTCGCCCGCGCCGCCACCACCGACCTCGTCACCCGCGGGTCGTTCTTCCAACGCGACTTCATCCGCAAACAACGCGAAGCCGGACTACCACTGCACCTGATCGCCCACGAGGACGTCCTCGTCTTCCGCACCACCCCGCACCGCACCGCCGACCACCAAACCACTCAGGCATTCTCAGCGGATGTGACCGACCTCGGACAAGCCCGCGCATCGCGGTCCACGGCAGACCCGAACGGCGACTCGGGTCAAGGGAGCCGGGCGGCATGACCACGATGAACCGAACAGCACTCGCCCCCGAGCCCACCCTGCGGCTGCTGTCCCTGGGTGCCGGAGTGCAGAGCACCACCGTGCTGCTGCTGGCCTGCGAAGGCGAAATCCCGCGCTTCGACATGGCCCTGTTCGCCGACACCGGCTGGGAACCCCGCGCCGTCTACACCAACCTCGACCGCCTGACCGCACACGCCGAGAACAACGGGATCCCGGTGCGCCGGGTCTCGGCCGGCAACATCCGCACCGACGCCCTCGACCCCGAGCACCGCTTCGTCTCCATGCCCCTGCACACCCTCAACCCCGACGGAACACGCGGCCTCGCCCGTCGCCAGTGCACCAGCGAATACAAGATCATCCCGCTCAAGCGGGCCGCACGCGAACTACTGGGCTACCCGCACCCACACCGGGTGCCGCGCGGCGTGTACGCCGAACAGGCCATCGGCATCAGCACCGACGAGATCGACCGCGCCAAGGACTCCGGCCTGCGGTTCCTGCGCAACACCTTCCCCCTGCTCGACCTCGGCTTCGACCGGGCGCAGTGCGTGGCATTCCTCGCCGAACGAGGCTTCGGGCAGACGGTGAAGTCGGCCTGCGTCGGGTGCCCGTTCCACGGCAACGCCGGCTGGCGCTGGGTACGGGACAACGACCCGCAAGGCTGGGCGGAGGCCGTCGAGTTCGACCGCGCCATCCGCCACGGCTACCCCCACGCCACCGGCCAAGGCCAACAACTGCGCGGCCAGTACTTCCTGCACCGCTCCTGCGTCCCGCTCGACCAAGCCCACCTCGACACACCGGTCAGGACCACACGACACCTGCGCCTGGCGACCACCGAGACAACGGCCGCCGAAGACGACGACCCCGACGGCTGCTCACCCT
>NZ_JBHWIE010000393.1:0-6200 GCF_042732085.1 Actinosynnema sp. NPDC059797 | reverse complement strand
CTACCAGCTGGTCGCGGCCTCCCAGGCGGCGGGCCGGGGGGGGCCCGGGCGGGGGGGGGGGGGGGGGGCCCGGGGCGCCGCGGGGGCGCGCGGGGGGGGCGCCGCCCCCCCCCCCCCACGCCTCCGGGAACATCGGGGCGAGGCCCTTGGTCAGCAGGTCGGTCTCCTCCCGCAGACCGAGGGCCACGCCCGCGTGCACCATCTCGGTGACCCGGTGCGGGTACCGCACGGCGTAGACCAGGGCGAGCACCGAGCCCCACGACGCGGCGAACAGCAACCAGCGGTCGATGCCGAGGTGTTCCCGCAGCCGCTCCATGTCGGCGAGCAGGTGGTCCGTGGTGTTCGTCGACAGGTCCACCACGGGGTTGCCCGCGTGGGGCGTGCTGCGCCCGCAGTTGCGCTGGTCGAACTGGACTATGCGGTAGGCCTCCGGGTCGAAGTAGCGGCGGGCGCGCGGCCACGAGCCGGACCCGGGCCCGCCGTGGACCACCAGGGCGGGTTTGCCGCCCGGGTTGCCGCTGACCTCCCAGTACACGCGGTGCCCGTCGCCCACGTCGAGCATGCCGCTGTCGTGGGGCTCGATCTCCGGGTACAGCACGTCAGACCTCCTCGAAGAGATACAACAGTGCTGTTACATTAGCCCGGTCGCCTCCCGCAGGGGAGGGAACACCGCGCGCACGTCCGCGCCGCCGAGCCACAGGCCGATGGCGAACGCCGTCGCCGCCTCCAGCAGCTCGGCCCGCTCCAGCGGCCCGCCGTCCACCGGCTCGCAGCCGATCGACCGCACCAGTTCGCGCACCACCTCCAGCGCCTCCGGAGAGTCGCCGCACAGCGGCACGCCGAGGGGCTTCCCCTCGAACACCGGTGACGGCAACCGCCACACGCTCAGGTGGACGTGGTTGAACGCCTTGACCACGTGCGCGCCCGTCCGCTCCGCCAGCCGGGCGGCGGCCCTCGGCTCGTCGAGCACGAACCGCCCCGGCACGACCGAGTTCGTGCAGTCGACCAGCACCCTGCCCGGCGCGCGGCCCACCACCTCGGCCGCCACCCCGGCGGGCACGGCGACCAGCACGGCGTCCCCGAACGCCACCGCCTCGGCCGGTGACCCGGCGCGCCCGCCGATCCGCTCCGCCACCGCGCGCGACCGCTCCGGCGACCGCCCGCCGACCAGCACCTCGTGACCGGCGGCGACCCACCGCCGGCCCAGCGCGTCGGCCATACCGCCCGAACCCAGCACCCCGATCCGCATCGGCTTCCTCCCGCGATCGGCCCTGATTGGCCTGTGATTGGCTGGGACCGACGTTAGAAAGCCGGGCAGGCACCGAACGGTGCCCACGAACGGGGGATCATGACCTTCCTCTCCGACTGCCGCGCGCGGCTGGCGTTCGACCTGCTGGCCAACACCTGGCACCCGGTGCTGCTGCACGCGCTGCGCCACGGGCCCCGGCGCCCCGCCGACCTGCGCCGCACCATCGGCGGCATCCGGCCGAAGGTGCTCACCGAGGCGCTGCGCCGCCTCCGGTCCGCCGGCCTGGTGGACCGGCACGTCCACCGCGACCGGGTCGAGTACGCGCTGACCGACCTCGGCCGCAGCCTGCTCGACCCGATCGACGCGCTCGGCCGGTGGGCGCACGAGCGGGGCGACGAGGTGCGGTTGGCGGACTGACCCCGTCCGGGGCACCCCCTCCGCCACGCGGTGGACCGGGGTCGGCCCTCAGCTCTCGATCGTGATCACGCCGCCCTCGCCGTCGACCCGCTGGACGTCGTCGTCGTCGAACCAGTGGCCGTCGGCGGCGAGGTAGCGGAAGCGGTGCGTGCCCGGCGGCAGGACGACCGCCACCGTGCGCGTGCCGTCGCGGCGGGGGATGAGTTCGTGCACGCCGGGCGTCCAGTCGTTGAACGACCCGACCACGCTCACCGGGCCGTGCGGGTCGTCCAGCGGCAGCGAGAAGGTCACGTGGCGCTTGCCGCCGAACAGGCGGGTGCTGCGGAGCATCGCGGTCCCTGCGGGTCGATCCTGCTGGAGGCCTGACAGCTTCCCGGCGTCGGGCTGGTGTTTCAAGTGGACGGTCACACGTCCGGGTGAGCCGGGGTCAGGCCGGTCGGTCGAACCGCCCGTGCCCGGCGCCGCGCAGGAACGCGGCGACCCCGCCGCGCCCGAACACCAGCACCGGGCCGCCGTCGCCGAGCTTGCTGTCCCGCACGGCCAGTTCGCCGCCCGGCAGCGCGGCCAGCTCGACGCAGTTGGACTGGGTCTGCGAGCGGGGCGACTTGCGCCAGGACAGGGGGGACGGCTCCACCGGTCACACCTCCATCTCGGCCCGCAGTTCGATGATGCGCCGCAGCGACAGCGTGGCGCTCAACGCCGCCTCGGCGAGCCGCCCCGCGCGCCGCAGGTAGGGCGTGGTGAGCGACTCCTCCTCCAGGAACACGCCGGAGCGGGCCATCTCCACGTGCACGACGAGCGCGGGCGGCACGTCGAGCATCATGAACGCCTCCACGCGCCCGAGCCGCGGCATCGACCGGACCGGCACGACCCGGATGGTCACGTTGGGCCGCTCCGCCACCGCGACCAGGGACTGCAACTGGTCGTGGTGGACGTCGTCGTTGCCGATCAGCGCCGGTTCGCCGATCAGGGCCGTGTACCGGACGTCGTCCCGGCACAACCGCTCCTGGCGGCGCAGCCGCGCGGCCAGCCGGGCCTCGACCTCGGTCGGCGCGACACCGTCGTCGAGCATGAACGCGCGGGCGTAGTCCGGGGTCTGCAGCAGGCCGGGCACCAGCAGCGGCGACCAGTCGGTGATGTGCGAGGCGCGGTCCTCGTAGTCGGCCAGGAGCGCCGACTCCGGCGTCAGGCCCGGCGCGTTCAGCTCCCACCAGCCGGGGTCGTCGAGCGTGCGCGCCGCGGTGAGCAGCTGCTCGCGGCGCGGCCCGGTGACGTCGTAGAGGCCCAGCAGGCCGGCGACCTCCTCCGGTGCGATGTTGCGCTTGCCCGTCTCCAGGCGCGACAGCACCTGCTTGGACAGCCCGATGGCCACCGAGGCCTGTTCCAGGGTGATCGCGGAGTTCTTGCGCAGGGTGCGCAGCTCGGCGCCGAGCTCCTTCGCTTTCGGACCGGGCGATTTTCTCGGCATGGGTCCCCCGTCCTCGTGACATAGGGTGCTCGATTCCCGAGAAGTTAGTACTTTTCTCGGGAAGATATCTGTGATCACGGCGATCCTCTCACGCCGCGAATTGCGCGGTACGACCGTCGGCGGCGGCCGTACCAGCGCTTTTGCCTGAAAGAGGAGGTGTACCGGGGCTCCCACACGATAGGGTGAAATTTGTGCTCGAGGCGGCTATGATCGACACGCGCGCCGCCGGGCGCGCCCGGTCCGCGGGCAGGGAGCATCCCACCGGCACCCGCACCGCACGTCAGCCGACGGACCTCCGCCCGCCACGCGGACACGGGCAGCAGGAGAGGTTCGCCGTGCCCGCACTCCCCCCTCGGCCGTCCCTGGCGCACCTGCGCAAGCAGGCCAAGTCCCTCCGGCGCGACCGCGCGATCCCGCTCGCCGCCGCACAGCGCGACCTGGCCCGCTCCTACGGCTTCCCCAGCTGGCCCAAGCTCGTCGCGCACGTCACGGCGTCCGAGGAGGACGCCTTCTACCACGCGTGCGAGCAGTCGGACACCGCCCTGCTCGACGCGCTGCACCGGCCGGGCTTCGAGCGGATGGTCAACCACAAGCTCGACTTCGAGGACGAGGCGGGCCTGCGCTGGTTCCTCGACCGGGGCGTGGACGTCAACGCCCACCGCTGCCTGCACCACGCCATCGGCCGGGGCCGGGGCGTCGGGATCCTCCGGCTGCTGCTCGACGCGGGCGCGGACGTCAACCTGCCGTGGGACCGCTGGGACGTCGGCCGCCGCCCGCTGGCGCTGGCCGCCCGGTGCGGGCACCTCGCCGCCTACGACCTGCTGCTGGAGCACGGCGCCGAGGCGTCGCTCGACCCGGTGGACGAGGCCGTGCTCGCGGTGGCGCGCGGCGAGTCCACCAGCCTGCCGCGCTCGCCCGCGCCGGTGCTCGGCACACCGGGCGGCGACGACTTCGGCTGGGGCCTCGGCCAGTTCGCGGCCCTCGGGCGGGTGGACGTGGTGCGGGCCCTGCTCGACGCGGGCGCGGCCGTGGACACCAGGGGCTGGAGCGGGTTCACCCCGCTGGACCAGGCGGCCATGAACGGCCGCGCCGACGTGGTCCGGCTGCTCGTGGCGCGGGGCGCGGACCTCGCGGACAAGGCGTTCGACGAGGAGGGGCCGACACCGCTGGACTGCGCCCTGTGGGGCGTGCGGAACAACCGCGCGGCCGACGGGGACTACCCGGCGACGGAGGCCGCGCTGGTGGCGGCGGGCGCGCCGACCGGGCACACCGGACCGACCGGGGACCCCGGGGTGGACGCCGTGCTCGCCGCCTCGCCGCCACCGGGGAGCTGACCACCCGGGCGGTTCCCCCGCTCCTCACCCGGAACCGCCACGGCGGCTTCCACCAGCAGTGGGGCCTCGTGCGGCTGTGACGTCCCCCCGTCCGCCGCCGAGGCGCCCGCCGGCCTTGGTCGAAGCCGTGTCACCTCGACCGTGCTCCATAGATGGGTGTCTATGGAGTGAGCCTCACTGCATCGTCCGGATTCGATTGACCGGCTCGCTCCACGAGGCGAAGGATCCTCGCCATGACCACTCTCCCGGTCGAGGACGCCGCCGCCTGCGCCGAGCGGTTCGCCTGCCTGGCCGACGCCACGCGCGTGCGGCTGCTGCACGCCGTGGCCGCGGGCGAGACGACCGTCGGCGCGCTGGCCGACCTGCTCGGCGTCACCCAGCCCACGTGCTCGCACCACCTCCGCAGGCTCGCCGACGCGGGCTTCGTCCAGCTGCGCCGCGCCGGCACCGCGACGCTCGCCTCGATCGACCCCTCCGGGCGCCCCCTGCTGCCGCAGGCCGTGGACGCGGTCCTGGGCACGGTCGCCGCCCGCCCGCTCGACCCGCCCGCGGACGTGGCCGTGCGCGCGATGACCGACGCCGACTGGGGCGACGTGCGGCGCATCTACGGCGAGGGCATCGCGACGCGCCAGGCGACGTTCGAGACCGCCACGCCGAGCCGCCGCGCGCTGGAGGTGAAGTGGCTGCCCGACCACCGGTGGGTGGCCGAGGTGGACGGGGAGGTCGCCGGGTGGGCCGCGGCCACCCCGGTGTCGCCCCGCGAGTGCTACGCGGGCGTCGCGGAGACCTCGCTGTACGTGGACGCGCGGCACCGCGGCCGCGGCGTGGGCAAGGCGTTGCTGCACAAGCAGGTCACCGCGGCGGACCAGGCGGGCCTGTGGACGCTCCAGGCGGTGGTGTTCCCGGAGAACCGGGCCAGCATCGCGCTGCACCGCTCGGCCGGCTTCCGCACCGTGGGCATCCGCGAGCGCATCGCCGCGCACCACGGCACGTGGCGCGACACGGTGATGCTGGAGCGCCGCGCCTGACGGGCTCGACCTCGCCCGTCCGGGGCGTACTCCCGGGCAGGGGGAGTTGGCGCAGCCGGATCGCGCGGCGACGCCCCATCCGCGTGCCCTGCGCCCATGCCGAGGTGCCGCTGATCCAACGCGACCGGGTTGCCGGTCGTGCTCGACGAGGTGAGCGCCGAGGAGGCTCCGGCGGTGCTCGGCTCGATGGGCGGCTGCGGCGGAAAACCCCTCGCCCGCAGCCTGCCCGCCGTGTGATCGTGCAGCTCACGCAGTGGGGGAGAGGTGGATCACAGAAGTTGCAGTTTCTGCAAAGTTGCAGTGAGTGCATCTTTTTCCCTACTCTGATCGAGTGAGCAAGGCGGCGGGCGAGGGGCTCCGCGACCGCAAGAAGCGGCAGACCCGTGAGGCGCTCAGCCGCGCGGCCGTCGCCCTCGTCGCCGAACGCGGGCTCGACGGCGTCACGGTGGAGGACATCAGCGCGGCGGCGGACGTCTCGCCGCGCACGTTCTTCAACTACTTCGCCGGCAAGGAAGAAGCCGTCCTCGCGCCCGATCCCGAGGCGGGACCGCGGTTGCGGGCGGGCGTGCTCGCCCAGCCCGCCGGGCTGTCCGCCGCCGAGGCGGTGCGCGAGGCGCTGCTGGCCGAGGTGGCCGCCGAGCTGGACGAGGACCGCGACTCCTGGACGCGGCGGATGTGCGTCGTGCAGCAGCACCCCGTGCTGG
>NZ_JBHWIE010000392.1:0-6202 GCF_042732085.1 Actinosynnema sp. NPDC059797 | reverse complement strand
CCCTGGCCCGCCGCGCCCGGGGAGCCGGAGCAGTCCAAGGTCACCGACATCGGCAAGATCGCGCTGGTCGTGAACCTGCTGACCGAGGACAACCTGCCCAGCTACCACCACGAGATCGCCACCCGCTTCGGCCGCGACGGCGCCTGGGGCACCTGGGTGGCCCGCTGGACCGCGGAGGAGGGCAGGCACGCGATGTGCATCCGCGACTACCTGCTCACCACCCGGTCGCTGGACCCCGACGCCCTGGAGCGCGGGCGCATGGCGGTCATGCAGTCCGGCCACCGCAGCGACCGGCTGACCCCGCTGGAGTCGCTGGTCTACGTCTCCTTCCAGGAGCTGGCGACCCGCGTCGCGCACCGCAACACCGGCCACCACATCGACGAGCCGGTCATCCGGCGCCTGCTGCGGCGGGTGGCCGCCGACGAGAACCTGCACATGGTCTTCTACCGGTCGCTGGTCGCGGCGGCCCTGGAGATCGACCCCTCCGCGGTGGTGCGGGCCATCTGCTCGGAGGTCCGGAACTTCGCCATGCCGGGCACGATGATCCCCGGCTTCACCCGCAAGGCCCTCCTCATCGCCGGCGCCGGCATCTACGACCTGCGCATCCACCACGACGAGGTGGTCCTGCCGCTGCTGCGCCAGTGGGGCGTGTTCGACCTGACCGGCCTGGACGCGGGGGCGGAGGCGGCCCGCGACGACCTCGCCGGCTTCCTGGCGGGCCTCGACCGCGCGGCGGGCCTCCAGCGGGAGCGGCTGAACCGGGTCACGGCCCGCTCCGCCGCGACCGCGACCTGAACGGCGCGACCCCGCGCCGCCCAACCCGAAGGAGAGGACACCCGATGACCCACTCGAACGAGGAGATCCTGAGCGCCGTGGCGGAGATCGTGGCCGACACCCTCAACGTCCCCGTCGCCGCCGTCGAACCCGGCACCAGGTTCGTGGACGACCTGGACGTCGACTCCCTGACCATGGTGGAGCTGGCCGTCGTCCTCCAGGACCGCTTCGACCTGGAGCTGTCCGACGACGAGCTGAAGGAGCTGACCACCGTCCAGGACGTCGTGGAGCACATCACCGCCCACGACGGGACGGCGGTGGGGAGCGCGGGGGAGAGCGCCGTCCCGGCCTGACCGCGGCCCGGGGAGGTGGCACGATCCGCTCGCGACCCGGGGCGGTGGCACGACCCGACACGGACAGGTGATGGTCGTACGCGAGCGGGCGAAGAACCCGCTTCGCGGACCGCGCCCGTGCCACCCTGCTGGAAACTCGGCCCCCGGTGCGCGCCGGCGGCACCACCGTCCCGCGAATGGCTGTGAGGGCATGTCCTACGCCGGTTCACCCACCCGTTCCGAACTCCCGCCCGCCGACCCGCGCCCCGCGCCGCCGCGCTTCGCCGCCGGTCCCGTCGCCGTCGTGCTCGTCGCCGCCGTCGCCGCCCTGCTGGCCACCGCCGGCCGGTACGGCTACCACCGGGACGAGCTGTACTTCCGGGTGGCGGGCCGCCACCTCGACTGGGGCTACGTCGACCAGCCCCCGCTGGTGCCCCTGCTGGGTCGCCTCACCACGACCGCACTCGGCGACGACCTGACCGCCTTCCGCGTGCCCGCCGCGCTGCTGACCGCCCTGACGGTCCTGCTGGCCGCCCTGATCGCCCGGGAGCTCGGCGGCGCCGCGACCGGCCAGGTGCTCGCCGCGGTGGCGGTGGCCACCAGCCCCTACGTGCTGGCCACCGGCCACCTGCTGCACACCCAGACCGTCGTGCTCACCGTGGGTGCCGCCGTGTGCTGGGCCGCGGTCCGCGCCCTGCGCTCGGCGGACCGGCGCTGGTGGCTCGCGGTCGGCGCGCTGGTCGGGGTGGGCGTCTACGCCAGCTACCTGGTCGTGCTGCTGTGCGGCGTGCTGCTCGTGTCGCTGCTGGTCACCCGCACGTTCGCCCCGCTGCGCGGCCCGTGGCCGTGGGCCGGGGCCGCGCTGGCCGCGGTCCTGGCCGCGCCCGCGGTGGGGTGGCAGGCCGCGCACGGCTGGCCGCAGTGGACCATGGCGGACCGGATCTCCGAGGGCAACCAGGGCCAGTGGCTGGAGACCCTGCTCTACCAGTTCGTGCTCGCCGGGCCGCTGCTGTTCCCGGTGGCCGTCGCCGGGTTGGTGGGGCTGGCGCGCAGGCCCGGGTGGCGGCCGGTGCGGGCGCTGGCCGTGGCCTACCCGCTGATGCTGGTGCTCGTCGTGCTCGCCGGGGGCAACTCGTACTACCCCGGCCCGTTCCTGGTGGTCCTGCTGGCGGCGGGCGGCGTCGTCGCGGCCGACTGGGTGGCGCGCGGGGTGTGGCGCCGGACCCTGCTCGGGCTCGCGGTGGTCGCGAGCGTCGTGCTGTCCGCGCTGTTCTCCCTGCCGCTGCTGCCCGAGCGGGTGGTGGCCGACAGCGGGCTCGACGAGCTGAACGAGACCGCCGCCGAGCAGTTCGGGTGGACCCGCCTGGTGGCGGGCACGGCCGCGGTCTACTGGTCGCTGCCCGAGACCGACCGCGCGCGGGCGTACCTCCTCACCTGGAACTACGGCGAGGCGGGCGCCCTCGACCGGTACGGCGCGGAGCACGGCCTGCCGCGCCCCTACAGCGGTCACAACTCCTACCTCGGCTGGGGCGAGCCCGAACCGGGCCGCGACGTCGCGGTGGTGGTCGGCGTCCCCGAGGAGGTGGCGCGGGCGTGGTTCACCCGGTGCGAGGTCAAGGCGCGCGTCGAGGTCGGCGAGGGCGTGGACAACGAGGAGCAGGGGCAGCCGATCGCGGTGTGCGCCGGACCGCGCGTCCCCTGGGCGGAAATGGCGCACGTGTCCTGACAATCTGCCCGATAGGACGTTTTCCGGTCGGGTGCGTCACCGCCCAGGGGGAGGGCGGTCCGCCGGGAGGATCGGTCCTCTTCCGTCGAAAGAATGAGGTCACGCCGATTCGAACGGTGGGTGACAGGTCGGGCGGTCACCCTGTGTTTTGATCTTTTTCCCACCCGCGGCGTCCCGGCGATCGGGCCGGTGGTGGGGTGCTGGGGCCGGTGCTAGCTTCGGAATTCCGGGTCGTCTCCTCCCGGGAAACCGGTCACCGGACGTGGCCGGTTTCCCACCACCGTGGGGGGAACTCACCCGCCAGGACCACCGGCCAGTTCCCCAGCGAATCTGCGGAGGCGCAGTTGTCCGTCATGGCGAGACGTCGAATCGATGTGGTGCTGGTGGACGAGGAAGACCTGTCCCGCAGGGGGTTCAGCGCGGCGCTCAACGAGGAGCCGGACATCCGCGTCGTGGCCGACACCGGGTCCGCGGTCGACGCGGTGCCCCTGGTGGAGCGGTACCGGCCGGACGTGGTGCTCACCGACGTGGGCGCGCCGGGCGCCGAGGCGGTGGAGCTGACCAGGCGGCTCACCGGCGGCCGCACCGCGCCCGCGGTGATGCTGCTGACCAGCGCGGGCCGGGAGGACGTGCTGTTCTCCGCGCTGCGCGCCGGCGCGAGCGGCTTCCTGCTCAAGAAGACCTCCCTGCCCGAGCTGAGCCAGGCCATCCGCGCGGTGGCCGCGGGCCAGGCGGTGATCTGCCCGCCCATGACCAGGTTGCTGCTCGACCGGCTGGGCGCCCTGCCCGTCGCGCGCCGCGCCTCCACCGAGGCGTGGTCGCGGCTCAGCGCCCGGGAGCTGGACGTGCTGCGCGCACTGGCCGGCGGCCGGTCCAACCAGGAGATAGCGCAGGAATTGCACCTGAGCGTGGCCACCGTGAAATCGCACATCTCCAACCTTTTGGGGAAATTGGAACTGCGCAACCGCGTGGAGGCGGCGCTGTTCGTCTACCAGAACAGCCTGTCGTAGCCCGCGAGTCCGTCGAAAGTATGAGCACCGACCGTTCTCCCGGCGCGTTCGGGCACGGGAACAAGGACCACGTCTTTCCGGAGTGAAGGCGGTTGTCCCGGGGTGCGGCGCGGTGTGGAATTCAAGGGCGATCACCGTCGTCGCCGGATCACCGATCCGCAGGAACCGCCTTTCCGCTCCCGCCCCTGGAGTTCCGCGATGCCACCAGAAACCCTTGACGCCGGTCCCCGCACGCTGGTCGACGTGCTGCGGGCACGCGCCGCGACCGAACCGGACCGGCGCATGTTCACCTACCTCGGCGAGGACCAGGAGGTCGCGGCCTCGCTCACCGCCGCCGAGCTGGACCGCCGCGCGCGGGCGATCGCCGCGGAGCTGCGGGAGTGCGCGGAACCCGGCGACCGGGCGATGCTGCACTACGGGCCGGGGCTGGAGTTCGTGTCGGCGTTCTTCGGGTGCCTCTACGCGGGCCTCATCGCCGTCCCGGTCGCGCCCCTGGAGGCGGGCCGCCGCGACATCCGCAACAAGCGCCTGCCCGCCATCGCGCGCAGCGCCACGCCCCGCGTGGTGATGTCCACCGCGGCGTCGCTGCTCGACGTGGGCCCCGAGCTGAAGGCGACCGAGGGCCTGGAGGACGTGGAGCGGTTCGC
The DNA here is from genome assembly GCF_042732085.1 of Actinosynnema sp. NPDC059797. Taxonomy (NCBI): domain Bacteria; kingdom Bacillati; phylum Actinomycetota; class Actinomycetes; order Pseudonocardiales; family Pseudonocardiaceae; genus Actinosynnema; species Actinosynnema sp. NPDC059797. Next base: position 1,713 of record NZ_JBHWIE010000392.1, on the reverse strand, counting down.
CTCCGACCTCGTCGACTCGAACCGAGCCGAGTCCTGGGAGGACCCGGCGGCCGACCCGTCCCTGCCCGCCTACCTCCAGTACTCCTCCGGCTCGACCGGCACCCCGAAGGGCGTGGTGCTCACCCACCGGGCGGTGCTGAGCAACCTGGCGCTGATCCACGAGAACGGCTCCCGCGACGCGGGCGACGGCCGCACCGGGCCGCCCGCCGTGCTGTGGCTGCCGCTGTTCCACGACATGGGCCTGGTCAACGGCATCCTCCAACCGCTGTACGCGGGCTACGACGTGACGCTGATGTCGCCGCTGGCGTTCGTGCACCGGCCCTTCACCTGGCTGTGGGAGATCACCCGCGCGGGGCGGGCGCTGAGCGTGGCGCCGAACTTCGCCTTCGACCTGTGCGTGCGCCGGGTGACCGAACGGCAGCGGGCCCGCCTGGACCTGAGCGGCTGGGAGCTGGCCGCGGTCGGGGCCGAGCCGGTGCGCGCGGACACGCTGGACCGCTTCTGCGCGGCGTTCGGCCCGGTCGGCTTCCGCCGCGAGGTGTTCTTCCCCTGCTACGGGCTGGCCGAGTCCACCGTGATGGTCAGCGGCGGCCCGGCGGGGCGGGAGCCGGTGGTGCGCGCGTTCGACGCCGAGTCGCTGGCCCGCTCCCGTATCCGGCCGGCGACGCCCGGCTCGCCCTCCCGGGCCCTGGTCGGCTGCGGGCAGATCCAGCCGACCGTGCGGGTGGTGATCGTGGACCCGGCCACCGGCGAGGTCGCCGCGCCCGACGAGGTGGGCGAGATCCTGGTCGCGGGCGACAGCGTCGGCTCCGGCTACTGGAACGCACCCGACCAGGACGCGCTCACCTTCCGGGCCCGCGTGCCCGGCCACGGCGACCAGGACTTCCTGCGCACCGGCGACCTCGGGTTCGTGCTCGACGGCCAGCTGTTCATCACCGGTCGCCGCAAGGACGTGATCATCCTCGACGGCCTCAACTACTACCCGCACGACGTCGAGCACACCGCGGCCGGCAGCCACCCGGCGGTGCGCGAGCGGTTCTGCTGCGCGTTCTCCGTCGACGACGGGCAGAGCGAGGGCCTCGTGGTCCTGGCCGAGATCGCGGGTCCCCTGCCCGCGCAGGGCGACGGCGAACCCCGGGACGGCGACGCGGAGGAGGTCCGGCGGGCCATCCGGAGGGCCGTCACCGCCGAGCACGGCGTGCCCGTGCGGGACGTGGTGCTGCTGCGCGCGGGCAGCCTGCCCTTCACCAGCAGCGGCAAGGTGAAGCGGCTGGAGTGCCGGGAGCGGTACCTCGCCGACCGCTTCGCCGCGCGGCCCGCGGTCTGAGCGCCGATGACCGCGACCACCCGGCCGCGCGTCGCCCGCGCGCGGATCCAGAGCTGGCTGACCGACCGGATCGCCCTCCTCGCCGGCGTGGACCCGGCGGGGGTGGACCCCACGGCACCCCTCGACGACTACGGCATCACCTCCTCGCAGGCGGTCAGCCTGTCCGGGGAGCTGGAGGAGTGGCTGGGCGACGAGCTGCCGCAGACGCTGGTCTACCAGCACCCCAGCATCGCCGCGCTCGCCGACTTCCTCGCCGGCGACGCCGCCGCGGACGCGCCCGCGGCACCCGCGCCGCCGGCGCGCGGACCGGGCCTCGACGCCGTGTGCGTGGTCGGGATGGCCTGCCGGTTCCCGCCCGACGCGGACGACCCCGGCCGGTTCTGGCG
>NZ_JBHWIE010000391.1:0-6207 GCF_042732085.1 Actinosynnema sp. NPDC059797 | reverse complement strand
TGGACGAACAGCACCAGGTGGCGGTCCGCGCCGTCGCCGCGCGCGACGGCGACCGCCCGGCGCACGCCGGGGTGCTGCTGGGCGACGACCTCGACCTCGCCCAGTTCGACGCGGTAGCCGCGGATCTTCACCTGGTGGTCGTCGCGGCCGAGGAAGACCAGCACGCCGTCGGCGTCCCACAGCACCTGGTCGCCGGTGCGGTAGCGGGTCGTGCCGCGCGGGTCGGGGACGAACCGCTCGGCGGTGCGCTCCGGCTCGTTGACGTAGCCGAGGGCCGGGCAGTCGCCGCCCAGCAGCAGCTCGCCGACGACGCCGCGCGGCGCGAGGTGGCCGGTGCGGTCCACCACCTGGGCGGTGACGCCGGTCAGCGGCACGCCGATCGGCACGTGCGACGGCCAGTGCGCGTCCTCGGCGGACAACCGGTGGGTGGTGACCGCGTGCGTCTCGGTCGGGCCGTAGAGGTTGACCAGCCGGACCCCGGGGTGGCGGGCGAAGAAGTCGCGCACCACGTCGTTCACGGTGAGCTGCTCGCCGGAGACGCACACGTACCTCAGGTGCTCGAACCGCAGCCCCTCGGCGGCCTGGACGAACGGCCGCAGCGCCGCCACGGGCTGGTAGACGTGGGTCACCGCGGTGTCGAGGACCCGGCGCACCACCGCGGGGACGTCCCGGCGGTCGGCCGGTTCGCGGGAGACCACGGTGCCGCCCGCGGCCAGCGTCGGCACGATCTCCTGGAAGGACACGTCGAACCCGAGCGGCGCGTACTGGAGGAAGCGGGTGCCCTCGTCCATGTCGAGCGCGTCGAGCTGCCACGCGGTCAGGTTGACCAGCGGGCGGTTGTGCATCAGGACGCCCTTGGGGTTGCCGGTCGAGCCCGAGGTGAACATGACGTAGACACCGTCCTCTTCGGACGGTTCGCCGACGTCGCCCGCGACGCCCGACCCACCGGCGGCGCGCAGCTCGGCCACGCCGAACACCGGCACGCCCGGGTCTCCCCCGCCGACGGCGATCCGGCAGTCCGCCTTGCCGACCATGTGGGCCAGCCGCTCGGCGGGCAGCGCGAGGTCCAGCGGCAGGAACGTGGCGCGCAGCCGCAGCACGGCCAGCATCGCGACGACGGTGTCCACCAGGGTCGTCGTGGTCAGGCCGACGACCTGCCCCGGCCCGGCGCCGCGACCCCGCAGCCCGGCCGCGACGGCGGCGACCTCGCGGGCCAGCTCGCCGTAGGTGAGGGCGCGGCCCTCCTCCTCGACCGCGACGGCGTCCGGCCGGCCGGCGGCGACCCGCGCCAGCCAGCCGTCCAGGTCCGCGCACGGCGGTTCCCGGCGGAACCCGTCCGCGCGGTGCGCCTCCTCCACCGAGGCGTCCTCGAACAGGTCGCGCAGCGGCGTCGAGGGGTCGGCGGCGGCCCGGTCGAGGGCCAGCAGGAGGGAGTCCTCGACCGCAGCGGCGATCGGCTCGGGCAGCAGCGCGACGTCGTGCTCCAGCTCCAGCAGCCAGCCGCCCGGGGTGGGGGTGACGCCGAGCCACAGGTCGAACTTGGCGGTGCCCGTGCCGTGCTCGCGCACGGAGCGCACGGCCGAGCCGGGCGGCGTGGCGGTCGAGTCCTGCATCGCGAGCATCGCGGAGAACAGCGGGTTGCGGTCGCCGCCGCGGTCCGGGGCGGCGTGCCGGACGACCCGGTTGAACGGCACGGTGACCGCGCGCCGCACCTCGTCGACCTCCCGCTCCACCGCCGTGCGCGCGTGCTCGGCGAACGTCCGGTCCCAGTCCACGTCCACCACCAGCGGCAGCGTGTTGACGAAGAAGCCGCACAGGTCGTGGGAGCCGATGGTGCGCCGGGCCATCAGCGGGCTGCCGAACGTGGCCTGGTCGGCGCCGCTGTGCCGGGCGAGCACGGCCGAGTAGACGGCGGAGAAGAAGGTGAAGGGGGTGACGCCGAGCGCCGTGATCGCGCGGTCCACCGCGGCGGAGCGCTCGGGCGACAGCGGCAGCTCTCGGCGGGCGCCGCGGAAGTCCGTGCCGGCGGGGCGGTTGGGCCGCGGGTACAGCACCGTCGCGGTGGTCTCGCGCAGCCGCGCGCCGATGGCCTTCGCCCGCTCCTCGACGGCGCCCGCCGCGCCGGCCTTGACCTGGGCGTCGAGTTCGCGCAGCAGCGCCCGTTCGCGCGCCGGGCGCACCCCGTCCACGTCGAGGGTGCCGGCCAGCGCGGCGTCGAGGTCGCGGACCAGCGGTTGCAGCGAGTACCCGTCGAACACGGTGTGGTGCACCGAGATCAGCAGCGCCGACTCGTCGCCGTCGCCGGAGCGCAGGTGCACGGCGCGCAGCAGCGGCGCCTCGCCCAGGTCGAAGCCCGCGGCGGCCAGCTCGGCGAGCTCCCGGCGGGTGCGCCCCTCGAAGTCGCGGCCCACCAGCACGTGCCGCAGCGGCGCCTCCTGCGGCGTGAGCGGCTCGCGCAGCCGGGCGGCGGGCTCGGGCAGCTCGTGGAAGGCCAGGCGCAGCGCGGGTTGCGCGTTGAGCACGGCGGTGAGCGCCGCGCGCACGTCGGCGGCCGAGCGGGCCGGGTCGAGCCGCAGCTCGACCAGCACGTTGTAGAGGTTCCCGACGGGGACCGTGCGGTGCACCACCAGCAGGCCGAGCTGCGACTCGGTGACCGGGGTGGAGCTGATCGTGGCGGTCACCGGGTCACCTGCCCGGCGACCCATGCCCGGAACTGGCCCAGCGTCTTGAGGTCGGCCAGCTCCGCGAGGTCGATCTCGCGGTCGCCGTCGGGCACGAGCGCGGCCACGACGCGCAACGTCGTCAGCGAGTCGAGCCCGATCTCGGCCAACGTCGAGTCGTCGGTGAAAGGAACGCGGACGAACCGCCGAATTGTGGCGTCAATGTCATCGACGAAAATGTGCACGGCAGGATCCATCGACCAAACTCCCAGGTGGCTGCTTGAACACCGGAGGCGATGAACCCAGGATGCGGCCGCCGGGCAAGCTCATCAAGCCCGGTTCGGGGGAGTCGATAGAAACAGCCGATGGTCGAATAGGATCGGGTGGAATAAATCCCGGGAACGCGTTTGGCGATCTTCGGGAAAAGCCTCGCGGTCCGAGTCGTCGGGATCTCGAACGATAAAGGGTCGCACCGGGAGGTGTCGAGCGCGAAGAGGGGCCGCGGCCGCGCCTGGGGGGAGCACGACCGCGGCCCTGGGAGAGCCTGCCCCGTGGGCGGGTCAGGCTTCGGTCTTGGCGTAGATCCGGTCCAGCACGTCCTGGGTGAAGGTGCGCAGGAACGGCACGATCAGCGCGACGGTGGCCAGGGCGAACACCGCGAAGGCGACCCGGAAGCCGAACCACTCGGCCAGCACGCCGACGAGGGCCGCGCCGACCGGCATCGCACCCCAGCTGAACAGCCTCAGGGCGGCGCTGAACCGGCCCATCATCTCCTGCTCCACGAGCAGCTGGGTGATCGTGCGCGAGTTGACCGTCCAGAGCGTGCCGCCCAGGCCGCCGAAGAACGCGGCGGCGCCCACGGCCACGGCGTTGGTGGTCAGCACCGGGACGGCGACCATGGCCAGCGTGCCGATGATGTCGACGAACATGACCGTGCGGCGGCCGAGCAGGCGGTTGAGCGGGCCGACGGTCAGCGCGCCGACCAGGCCGCCGACGCCGAGCGCGCTGAGCACGAAGCCGTAGCCGCGCGAGTCGAGCCCCATGGTGGTCGTCGCGATCAGCGGCATCAGCGCCAGCCACGCGCCCCAGCACGCGCACAGCACGGTCAGGACCAGGGCCATCAGGCGCAGGACCTGGCTGTGCCACAACACCTTCAAGCCTTCGGCGATGTCGCTGTGGACCGACCTCGCCCCCCGGTCCTCCGCCCGCGCCACGCGGAACTTCCCGACCAGGAACACCAGCACGGCGATGCCGATGACGTAGGCCACCGCGGTGGAGCCGAGGGCCACCGACGCGCCCGCCGCCACCAGCAGGCCGCCCACGAAGGGGCCGCAGAACTCGTTGCAGACGGTTTCCGCGCCCGCCACCCACGTGTTGGCGCGTTCGCGGCCGGCGGGGGCGACCGCGTCGGGCACGAGCGCGCCCGCCGACGTCAGCGCGATGACCTCGGCGACGCCCAGGGTCAGGCCGCCCGCGTACAGCATGGGCAGGGTGGTGGCGTCCGAGGCCGCCGCGGCCAGCAGGCAGCCGACCACCACCAGCCGCATCGAGTTGGCGACCCACAGCAGGCGGCGGCGGTCGACCCGGTCGACCAGCACGCCGACGTGCAGCGCCACCAGCAGCCACGGCAGCGTCAGCGTCAGCCCGACCGCCGAGATCTGGAGCGGCGAGCTGGTCAGGGCGGTCGCCATCAGCGGCAGGACCACCTTGGTCACGCCGTCGGCGAGGTTGGTCACGGCGGTGAAGGCCACGAGCACCGCGGTGTTGCGGCTGCTGGTCCGGTCGACGCCCGCCGGCACGTCAGTGGTCGTCATCCGCCCCCCTAACCATCTATCGCGTTAGCCGGTCAGTTCTCGCTCGGGGGTTACCCTAGAGGAGCCTGGGGTAACCATCAACCGGGTTAGGTGGTGGGAAACATGATCGAACCGTCCCCGGCAGCGGAGCTGACCAGGTCGTTCGCCAACACCGTCGACCTGGAGGACGAAACCGACGAACTGGCCGGGAGCGAGTCCGCCGCCGCCTGGCTGCACGCCCGGGGCCTGGTGGACGAGCCCGTGCGCCTGGCGGCCGAGGGCCACCGCAGGCTGCTCGACCTGCGCGCCGGCGTCCGGTCCGCGCTCGGCCAGGTCCAGCCGGACGGGCTGGCGGCGGGCGAGGCGGTGCTCGCGGACCTGCCGGTGCTCGTCAGCTTCTCCGCCGGCGGGTTGGTGCCCGCACCGGGGCTGCCGGTGGTGGACCGGGCCCTGGCGCGCCTGGCCATCGCCTGGTCCGACCTCGTGACCACCGGCGAGTCGCAGCGGCTGAAGCGGTGCGCGGACGACGTGTGCGGCTGGGTGTTCTGGGACGTGTCGCGCAACCACAGCAGGCGCTGGTGCAAGATGCGGGTCTGCGGCAACCGCGCGAAGTCCCGGCGCTACTCGGCGCGGCAGCGGGAACTGCGCCTCCGGGAGGAGACCGCCTGACCGGCGACCCGAGCAGGGGCCAGGCGCGGGTCAGGGCGGCGAACGCCCCGGGTCAACGCCCCCGGGGTCGGCCCAGCGCGGCGGGCGGGGTGTTTCCCGCCGTGGCGCCCTCGGCGTACTGCGGGGTCACGATGAACACGAACTCGTGCACGCGGTCGGCCGCGAGCCGGTCCACCACGTAGGACTCGCCGATGCGGATGCCGTGCCTCATCAGCAGTTCCTGGTGCACCGGGAACGAGGTCCCGTCCTCGTTGACGGGGTTGCCCAGCACCTCCAGCGCCCAGGTGTCGCCGCCCACGATCGCGGGTCGGGTGCGGGCCAGCCAGCGGGCCTCGCGCAGGTAGATGCCGGGCAGGCCGCGCGCGCCCTCCCAGCGGGCGATGTCGGCCGGGTCGCGGCGGACCAGCAGGTTGCTCCAGCCGGTGTGGAACAGCACCGCGTCACCGGGCTCCAGGCGGTCGACGCCGCCGAACTCCAGGGCGTCCCGGATGTCCTCGACCGTGATGCGGTAGTTCTCGCGCAGCAGCGGCCGGCCGTTGGCCGCGGGCTCGGCCAGGTCCTCGGTGCGGCCGCGGGCGAGCTTCACGCCGAGCACGTCCAGCAGCACGCCGCGGGTGACCACCGGGCCCATGTGCTCCGCGCCGAGCCGGACCGTGCCGTGGCCGCGGGCGATGTCCGGTCCGCGCAGGCCGTTGTAGAAGAACTCGGCCGCGCCGATGTGGTTGAGGTTGTCGAGCTGGCTGCCGATCTGGTAGGTCATGGCCAGCGGTTTCGGGTGCTTGGCGGAGAACTCCGCCTCGAACCGCTCCTCGTGCACGCTGACCTTGTTGGCGCCCAGCGGTTCCAGCGCGACCAGGACGCCGCCCTGCTCGGCGAACCCCGGCGGCGGCGGGTAGCCCCAGATGGTGAGCCGCTGCTCGTAGGTGCGGCGCGGGTCGGTGGCGAACGCGGGGAAGCCGTTCCACATCAGCTCGCCGAGGTTGTAGGTGGTGACCTCGCGGCGGCCGCGCAGCAGCCCGAGCGCGGCGGCGGTCTTGGCCGGGGTGACCTCGTTGAACGCGCCCCGCTGGTCGTCGGGCCCGTAC
>NZ_JBHWIE010000390.1:0-6266 GCF_042732085.1 Actinosynnema sp. NPDC059797 | reverse complement strand
GCGTCCACCGCGCGTTCCAGCTCCCCGGCGGAGGTCGGTCGGTTCGCCGCCGCCGACAGGTCGTCGACGAGCAGCGGTACCGCTGCCTCGACCGCGGCGACCCGGTGGGGGCCTTCCCCGTGGACGACGGCGGCGAGGGCCTGCCACGTGCGCTCCGTGAACGGCGAGCCCACCACCTCCCGCTCGGCCCGGGGGTCCGCCAACCCCAGCAGCAGGCCGTGGGGGTTGAACTCCCGCACCCGGTCGAGCGCGGCCCGGTCCACCGAGGAGGTCGACCAGGCCAAGCGGTCGCCCACGAACACGGCGTCGGCCAACCGCTCGTCCTCGCCGCGCAGCACCGCGTGCGGCAGCTCCTCCAGCCAGGCCCGCAGCCCGGCCGCGACCTCGTGGCCGCCCGTCTCGTGGGCGCAGTCCTCGGCGGGGTGCGGCGGTGCCTCCCACCCGTGCTCCTCGATCGCCGCCGCGACCGCCGGATCGCCCAGCTCGCGGTACGCCTCGACCGCCCGGCGGCGCCAGTGCTCCGCTGCCGCCTGGTGGTGGCACGGGTCGCGGTGCCAGTAGGCGACAGACAGGTTCCGCAGGATGTTCGCCATGGTCACGACGTCGTCGTCCTCCCGGGCGAGGCGCAACGCGCGGCACAGCTGCCAGATGATGAAACCCCCTCGGGCGCCCGGGAGGTTCTCGAGGCAGGTGACGGCGAGGTTCGTCCTGGCCCGCATCTCGTCCTGCCTGCTCCTGGCGGCGGTGGCCAGCACGATCGAGCCGTTGATCAGGTGCACGGCCTCCGCGGTGCGGTCGAGCATCCGCAGGGCGTCCGCGCGGGCGATCATCGCCTGGACCGCGCCTATCGCACGGCCCTGCCGCCGGCAGATCCGGTAGTCGCGGGCGTGGCACCGCTCGGCCTCGGCGAAGTCGCCGTTCCTGAAGAGCGCGAGGCCCAGGTTGTGCAGGTGCGCGCCCTCCTCCTCGGTGCCCTCGTCGGACAGCCGGCACGCCGCCTCCAGGTGGGTGATCGCCTCGGGGTACCGGTGGGCGCACCGGTAGGCGGTGCCCAGCACCGACGAGGCGAGGCGCAGCGCGGTGCGGTCGAGGTGCCGCGCGGAGGCGAGGGCGGTGTGGCCGACGAGCATCGCCTCGTCTGTCCGGCGCCGGTGTTCGAGGTGGTCGTGCACCCGGTCCGCCAGGTCCACGGCCGTGGGGTGCCGGCCGTCGTGGTGCGCCGCCACCACCGCGGCGACCACGGCGGACCCCTCGCCGTCCCACCACGCCACCGCGTCCCGGTGCGCGCGGACCTCGTCCTCCGTGGCGAGCCGGCGCCGGGTGGACCACTGGTTCGCGGCCTCGGCCCGCAGCGCGTAGTCCGCGTACAGGCGTTCACGGGCGGCCTCCGGCCGGTCGCCCCCGGTGTCCTGCCCGGCCAGTTCCTCCGCGTAGAGGCGCACCAGGTCGTGCATGCCCCACCGCTCACCGGGCAGGCGGTCGAGGAGGTGCAGGCGCGCGAGGTGGGCGAGCAGGCGCCGCGACCGGGCCTCGGCCAGGTCGAGCGCCGCCGACACCGCCCGGGTCGACGCGCTCGTCCCGGGCACCGCCGACACCAGGCGGAACGCGCGGGCCTGGTCGTCGGTCAGCTTCCGGTAGGACAGGCCGAACGCGGCGCGCACGGCCAGCGGTCGCCCTTCGCCGTCCTCGTCGGGGTAGCCGAGTTCCGCGAGCCTGGTCCGCTCGTCGCGCAGGACGGCGGCCAGGTCGGCGGCCGAGGTGGTCGGGTCATCGCGCAACAGGGCGACGACGACCTTCAGCGCGAGCGGCAGGTGCCCGCAGTACCCCGCCAGTTCGACCGCGTCGGGACGCGCCCCGGAGACCCGGTCGTCGTCCGGCCTCGCCACGCGCAGCGCCACGTCCAGGAACCGCACCGACTCGTCGACCTCGAACAGCCCGAGCGCGAAGACCCTCGCCGGCAGCGCGGACAACGCCGTCCGGGACGTGACCAGCACCCGGTGCGGCGGTTCGGCGAGCAGCGGCGCGACCTGGCTCGCGGAGTCGGCGTTGTCGAGGACGACGAGCACCGGCCGCTCCTCGGCCGCGAGCGCCGCGCGCCAGGCCGCCACGCGCTCGTCGTCGTCGGTCGGGACCTCGTCGCCGGGGACGCCCAGGGCGCGCAGGAGCCGGGCGGCGGCGACGCCGGGGGCCACCGACTCGGCGGTGCTGTACCCGTGCAGGTTCTCGAACAGCACGCCGCCGGGGAACGCGCCGCGCGCCGACGCCTCGCGGGCGACGTGCACGGCCAGCGAGGTCTTCCCGATGCCGCCCATGCCGGTGACGGCCGCGGCGCCGGCGCCGCCCGGGGCGAGGTGGCGCAGCAACTCCTCGACGACCCGGCTCCGCCCGGTGAACTGCTCGGCCGCCGCCGGCAGGGTGACCGGCCGGACCCGGCGGTGGACCGCGCCGAGGTGGAACGTGGCGTCGCCCCCGACCTGGATGACCGAGCTGCCGCCCTCCGCGCGGGCGTCCTGCGCCGAACCCCCGTACCCGGTCATCGCCCCCACCGCACCCTCGGCACGCCGATCCGGCACAAGTTACCGGGCCGCGGCGTGCCGGGGGGCGCAGAATTGCGGGGGCCGGGGTACCACTACCAGTTCAGCGGGAGGCCGGCGATGAACGCGCCGAGCCGTTCGGAGATGACCCGGTGGTCGTTGGCGGACGGGTGCCAGTGGCAGCCGAGGTAGTCCAGGCCGGTGCTGTCGTAGTACCAGTGGCGCACGCGGTCGTCGCCCCCGCCGTTGCGCTCGGCCACGACCTGGCGCGTGGCGTCGAGGAAGGCGGTGGTGTTGGACATCTGGGTGGCGCTGACGACGATGGTCGTGCCGTCGCCGTAGCGGGCGCGGAGCTTGTCGAGGAAGCCGTGGTAGGCGGCCTTGTAGTCGGCGACCAGGCTCTCGGGGGTCCACGGCTCGCCCGGGTTGAGGGCGGTGGAGAAGTCGTTGATGCCGAGGCCGACCACGACCAGTTGCGGTCGCCAGCTCGCGGGTTTCCGCCACACGTCGCCGTCGACGGCGAGCAGCGCGCGGTCGTAGTAGGTGCGGTAGCTCGTGCCGGGTTCGCCGCCGTTGTAGTTGCGCACCATGCCCCGGCCGGAGAAGGCGTTGACCTGGTAGTCCGCACCCAGCCGGCGGGCGGTGAGCGGGCCGAAGGCCAGGTCGGCGTTCGTGGTGCGGTTGACCTCGTCGCCGGTGCAGTCCCGGCCGGCGGAGGTGTTGCCGTAGCCGGCGGTGTAGGAGTCGCCGATGAACTCGACCTGCCTGGTGCGGTCGGCGGGCCTGGCGAGGACCTCGCCGCCGGGCGCGGCGACGAAGCCGCCGAACGAGCTGGTGGCCCACGGGCTCTCGCCGCGCTTGACCAGCCGGACGGTGTGCTCGCCGTCGCGCAGGCCGGTGACCCAGTGCGTGCCGGCGGCCGGGGTCACGAAGGTCGCGGCGGTCGTCCCGTCGACCTGGACCTCGTAGTCGGCCGCGGTGTCCTCGAGGACGACGCCGACGCCGGTGCCGCGGAAGCGGCCCTCGAAGTAGACGCCGGGCCAGCTGAAGCGCGCGGCGCCCCCGTCGACCTGGACCCGTCCCGCCGTGCGGACCCGGTCGAGGACCCCGGGGTCGCCGCAGGCGACGCCGTTGAGGGTGAAGTTCGTCGCGCCGGGGTTGGCCGAGGTGAAGGTGCCGGTGAACCCGATCGAGGTGGACGCGCCCGTGGCCAACGCGCCGTTCCAGACCTGGTTCGCGGCCGTGACGCGGGCGCCGGTCTGCCGCCAGGTCGCGCTCCAGCCCTGCACGACCTTCTGCCCGGGGTCGGGGAAGTCGAAGCCGAGCGACCACCGGGTGACGGGGGCGCCCAGGTTGGTGATCTTGACGATGCCGTGGAACCCGCCCGGCCACTGACTGGCCACCGCGTAGTCGACCCGACAGCCCTGGTCGGCGGCCGCGGCCTGCGGGGCAGGCGGTACCGCGAGGCCGAGGGCCGTCGCGCACGCCGTGAGCACAGCTGTGGAGCGCTTCACCGAGCTCCTCCTCGTCGTGGACCCGCCCTGTTCCGGGAGCGCTCCCAGGAGTGATCGGGAAGCTCCGCAGTCCCGGACCGTACCGGGGCCGCCACCACGCGTACAGGGTGCGGGCGGTCCCGGTGCGGGGGAAGGGTGCGGCGAACCGCAGGCCCCTACTCGGCGGGGTGCTCCCGGGCGGCGGCCGAGTTGTGCGGGGCGGCAGGGGCGTGAGCAGCAGGGTCGTGAGCGGCCGGGTGGTGCGAGGCCGGGTGGTGCGAGGCCGTCGGGTCGTGCGAGGCGGCCCAGGAGGCGAGCACGCGGAGCGCGTCCTCGGACGCCGAGCCGGGTTCGGCGGTGTAGATGGTGAGGGTCAGGCCGGGCTCGGCGGCCATCTCCAGGCCCTCGTAGGCGAGGGTGAGGTCGCCGACGAGGGGGTGGTGGAAGGTCTTGGAACCGGTGCCGTGGTGGCGGACGTCGTGGGCCCCCCACCGGCGGCGGAACTCGTCGCTGCGGGTGGACAGCTCACCGACCAGGTCGTGGAGGCCCTTGTCGTGCGGGTTGCGGCCCGCCTCGGTGCGCAGGATGGCCACGGAGGTGTCGGCGGCGAGGTCCCAGTTCGGGTGGAACCGGCGGGCGGCCGGGTCGAGGAACTGGAAGCGGGCGAGGTTGGGCGGCGCGTGCCGGTCGGCGTAGACGGGGGAGTGGAAGGCCCGTAGGTCGAACAGGTGCGCCCGCTCGGCCTCGTCGAGCCGGAGGGCGTGGGCGACGGCGTCCAGCACACCGGCCGAGAACCCGGCCAGGGCGCCCCGCTCCAGCTTGGAGTAGTACTCGATGCTTACGCCGGCCGGCGCGGCGACCTCGGTGCGGCGCAGCCCCGGCACCCGGCGGTTGGTGCCGGGCGGCAGGCCCGCCTGCTCGAGAGTGATCTTGGCCCGGCGCGAGACGAGGAACTCGCGGACCTCCTGGCGATTCCCCGTGCGCCGGGTTCAGCGGGCGTCCACCATGGAACCCCTCGGACCAGACCCCGACCGCACCGGGCGGGCGGTCTTCGAGGAACGAAGGAGAACCACCGTGCGCGGTGTTGTGCTGCACGCCCCCGGCGACGTCCGGGTGGAGGAACGCGACGACCCGGCGATCGTCGCGCCCACCGACGCGATCATCCGCCTGTCCGCGACCTGCGTCTGTGGGTCGGACCTGTGGCCCTACCGGGGGATCGAGGAGGTCGACGGGCCCTCCCCGATGGGCCACGAGTACGTCGGCGTCGTGGAGGAGGTGGGCGGCGAGGTCCGGAGCGTGCGGCCGGGCCAGTTCGTGGTCGGCTCGTTCTTCGCCTCGGACAACACCTGCGAGATCTGCCGGGCCGGCTACCAGTCCTCCTGCGTCCACCGGGTCCCCATGGGCGGCATCGGCTCCCAGGCGCAGTACCTGCGCGTGCCGCTGGCCGACGGCACGCTGGTGGCCACGCCGGGGACGCCCCCCGCCGACCTGGTGCCGAGCCTGCTGGCGGCCTCCGACGTGCTGGGCACCGGCTGGTTCGCCGCGGTGGCGGCCGAGGTCGGTCCGGGCAAGACCGTCGCGGTCGTCGGCGACGGGGCCGTCGGCCTGCTCGGCGTGCTCGCGGCCCGGCAGCTCGGCGCGGAGCGGATCATCGCCATGAGCAGGCACGGGTCCCGCCAGGCGCTCGCCCTGGAGTACGGGGCGACCGACGTCGTCGCCGAGCGCGGCGACGAGGGCGTGGCCCGGATCAAGGACCTCACGAACGGGCTCGGCGCGCACTCGGTCATCGAGGCCGTGGGCACCCAGGAGTCGATGATGCAGGCCATCCGCTCCACCCGCCCCGGCGGGCACGTCGGCTACGTCGGCGTCACCCACGACGTCGCCCTGCCCGGCACGGACCTGTTCTTCTCCCACGTCCACCTGCACGGCGGCCCCGCGCCCGTGCGCCGCTTCCTGCCCGAGCTGGTCGAGCTGATCTGCGACCGCCGGATCGACCCCGGCAAGGTCTTCGACCTCACCCTGCCGCTCGAGCGGGCGCCCGAGGGCTACGTGGCGATGGACGAGCGCCGCGCGATCAAGACCCTGCTCACCGTCTGACCGGGCCACCCGACCGACCGGGGGGCACCCCTGACGGGGCACACCGCCGGCGGACCGCTTCGCGGGCGGGCGGTCACCGGCCGTGACCCGTGACGTCACCAGCGGCGTCGGCCGGGGGGGGCGGGCCCGCCCGCGCCCCGAC
>NZ_JBHWIE010000389.1:0-6266 GCF_042732085.1 Actinosynnema sp. NPDC059797 | reverse complement strand
GCCACAGCACCGGTCACCTTCCACCGGAACAGCGTCAAGGCGCGAATCTCCACAAACTTGTCCGCCAACTTCTCGGACTGCTCCGCAGCCTCCCGGTAGTCCCGCACCCGAACCCACCGCCGCCACGCCCGAGCCGCTACCACCGCTCCCCTGCCGACCCCGCCGACGAACCGGCCCGGGAGGCGCACGAGCCAACCGATGGTATCTTTCGACCAACACTGAAGCAATCGTGACGATTTGAAGTGCGGTGATACGCCCACCCGACGCCAACCGCTCCCCAACCGCCGAACCAACGTCTTCGGTTCACCGACCAACTCGCCATCGAGCACCGGCTCAGCGGGCACCAGGTCGCCGTTCATGAACGGCCCCCGTCCTCGGCGAGCGCCGCTGCGAGTCGTGACGACAGCCCACGTGAGCACCCGGTGACCTCCCGGACCCACGCTGGCGTCACCTTCACGTCCGGCGTCCGCGCCGCCCGAGCCACCGCGAGGTAGTCCGCGAACGACGTCCGCGGAGCCGCTGGCGCCGGTACCGGCGGAGCGCTCGGCGCGGCGTTCACGGCCGCGCCGAGCTTGTCCCGCAACTCCGTGACCGCCTCCGCCGCCACGAACACGACCAACGGCGGCACCGAGTGCAGCACCACGAGCGCCGCCGAGCCGGCCACGAACGCGCTCCAGGTGTTCATGACGTACGTGGCCGCGAGCGTGAACCACTTGGCCGCCCGCACCCATCCGCCCATCCGGACGCCGTACCGGGCGGTGACCTGCTCGGCCCGCAGGATCGCCAACAGCACTAGCGACACCATCGGATCGAGCAGCCACGCCGCACACCACGCGAGCGACCACACCGGCGCACCGGCCGCCGCGAACTGCTGGACGTTGGTCATCGTGAACGCCAACCCGAGCAAGATCCCCGTCCAGCACAACCGGTCGACCTGCCGAGCCACCCGCTCGACCGACTCACTCATCGCCGCTCACCCCGACGCCGAGACGGCTCGTACGTCGTCACGGTCAACGCCCGCGTCAGCGTGTAGGACGCAAAGAACGCAGGCACGGCGAGCACCGCCAGGAGCAGCCACCCGTGACCGCGATGGGTGATCACCACCCACTGAACAAGCACGATCAACACCGCGTTGACCGCCACTCGACCGGCGAGCGACACCAAGCGAGCACCACTCCGCGCCGCATTGGCCGCAGCCTTCGCACGACGTGCACCAGCTCGCCACACGAGCAGCAGCACCAGGACCACGCCGACACCGGCCAGCACCTGAGTAGGCGTGAGACTGAGGGCGTTCATGAACGCGGCCCCCTCTCAACCCGTTCACCACGTCGCAGCCAGTGCGGGTACAGCTCCCGCCGATCCTCGGCAGCCAGCGCACCCCACACCCCCACGGTGTCCTCGCCGGCGGTGCGCAACTCCAGTTCCAAGCACTCATCCCGCACCGGGCAGCCAGCGCACATCCGCGCGGCCAGCTCCCGACCGGTCAACTCCTCATCGGCCCACGGTGGCGAGTCCGTGAACGCCCACATGCACAAGCCGTCACGCCCGACGACCTCGGCCAACACCTCACTCGGCACCCACCGGAGCCGGTCCAGCTCCCACGCGATCGAGATCAGGTTCACGGCGTGCCTCCCGAACGGGGCTCGCCGAGCAGCCGCACCAGCACATTCGCCGGGATGACGAACCGGCCGCGCCGCCGCACCAGCGGCAGCCGCCCGAGCCGAACGGCGCGGTGCACGGTCGCGGCCTCGACACCGAGCAGCCAAGCGGCCTGCCGAACGGTGTAACCGGAGGAAGACAGAGAAGTACGCATCAGAAAAGCCCTTCGACTAAACGAGCTGTCGATTTCAGCTCTAAATTGCTGATTTCAGCGCAACGGAAGGCGTGTTTGATCGCACCCGGCGCGAAATGCGCCGTGTCACGTCACGGAACAGCGGAAGACGGCTAATCTCAGCGCTGAGGCGGAGCGCGGAGGAATACGTGTCGGAAGATTGGGCGGCAGTCGCCAAGGCCATCAACCAGCGCGTGAATGAGCTGGGTTGGCGTCAACGGGAGCTTGCGGAACGCTCGCACGTCTCCCAAGCGATCGTGCGCGAGATCCAGCACCACACAGTCGAGCGCCGCCGCAGCCCGCGGACCCTGGAGTCCCTGTCGACAACCCTCGGCTGGCACCCGCAGCACCTCGACGCCGTGCTGCACGGCCGAAGGCCACCGGAAGCCGACGAGCCGATCACCAACCCGACCGACAGCCTGTGGTCCCGTTTGGACGGTTTCGAGCAGCGACTCAACGACATCACCGAACGTCTCGACGACCTCAAGTCGGACCTCTCGACCGTCATCGAACACGTCCGCGACCGCCGCTAGCGCCGAGCATTTCCGCTGGTGGAGCGAGCTGTTTTCCATGGCTCAATTCCACTGCGAAGACGCGCTCAGCCCCATGCATCACCGATGCACATCCACTGCACAACCAGTGCACATCGCTCCGGGGGGATAGCGAGAAGATGAGCCTGCACGAGGGCTGGACCGGCCGAACCGCCAGCGCACTCCAGGCGGCCCTGCGCCTCACCAACGAAGCGTTCGCCGAGCACCTGGGAATCGCCGTCCGCACGGTCGCTGGCTGGCACCAGAAACCGGACCTCAAGCCGAAGTCCGAGATGCAACAGCTCCTCGACACCGCCCACGACCAGGCCGGCGCAGCCGTCAAGGCCCGGTTCGCCGCCCTGATCGCCGAACCGAAGCTCGACCTCCCGGACGGCGCGGCAGCCGACGCCGAACTACGGCTCAGCTCAGACCCGAACATCGTCGCCGCGCTGGACTGGCTCGACCAGCACGCAGGCTGGGAGCCGGGAACCGCACGGCGCGATGTCGCCGCCCGCCTCGTGCGCCTCGACGTCCGCGCACTACAGGATCGAGGCGTCCGCCGAGGTCGGGTGAACCAACGGGACACCGCACGCGCGCTCGCCGACTACTACGGCACAACCACCACCGGCCACGGCCGCTACGCCGCCCGCTTCGGCTCCACTACCCGCGCAATCACGACCGTGTTCACGCACCCGGACTGGCTCGACCTCGACTGCCCGCTCATCCCGGCTCACGACCAACTCAAGCTGTCGACCGTAACCCCGGACGATCACCAGCCGATGAACGAGGAGAGCGCCGGACGAGCGGCCCAACGGCTGGCCGAAGCGCTGGCGCTCGGCAATCGCATGGTCAACATGCCGCTCTATCGACTGCTCGATCTGGGCGTACAGCGGCACCAGCTCGGCGGCAGCGTCGGCGTGACGAACTTCGTGGGGTACGTGGTGACGATGGACCTGCTCGAAGGCGAGCTGGTCGACGCGCTCACCACCGGCCAACCGATCAGCCCCGGTGCCCTACCTCTCCGCGACGCCTACCTACCCGACCTGCCGTCGGTCCTCGACGTCTCCGGCCGCATGTGCGCGGGCGGCGCTCTTGCCTTGACCGCGATCGCCCGGCCAGCCGACCCGTTCCGCGGCGAGGCGGACTACCTCCTGCTGGTCCAGGAACGCTCAGGTCACGTCATCAACGCCGCTCGCCGCCTGGCCGTGATCCCCAAGGGCTTCCACCAGCCGCTGACCGACTACCGGGCCGACGCCCAGATCGGCGCGACGCTCCGCCGCGAGATGGAAGAGGAGCTGTTCGGCCGCGACGACATCGACAACACGGTCGGCGACCAGCGCCACGCGGACCCGATGCACCCGACTCGCCTGTCCGAGCCGATGCGCTGGCTGCTCGCCGAGCCGGGACGTCTGCGGATGGAGTGCACCGGCTTCGGCCTGAACCTCGTCAGCGGCAACTTCGAGTTCGCCAGCCTGATCGTCATCGAAGACGAACAGTTCTGGACGGAGTTCGGCGGACAAGTCCGAGCGAACTGGGAAGCATCGAACCTCCGCCAGTTCTCCAGCCTGGACACCGAGGGCCTAGAAGAACTGGCCAACGATGTAGCGTGGAGCAACGAAGGACTGTTCGCGCTCCTCCAGGGCCTCCGCCGCCTACGACAAATCGGCGGAAGTCGCGTGAACCTGCCAACGATCGAATGGGAGACAGAGTGACCGCCAACTGGCAAGCCGGCAATGCCAACGAAGACGGCGCGGTGACCCGCGGCTGGCTGGTAGGCCACTTCATCGACCCGTCCGAGGGCGTCCGGTCCCAGAAGGACGTTGAGGTCAAGTGGTTCAACCACCCGGCCGGCGACAAGCGTGTCGAGTGGACCTCCGACGACCAGCGGACGACCCTGGTTCTGTTGGTACAGGGCAACTTCCGCGTTGACACCACCGAGGGCAACACCACCATGACCCGCCCCGGCGACTACGTGATGTGGGGCGCTGGCGTCGACCACTCGTGGGAAGCGCTCGAAGACTCGACCGTCCTCACGGTCCGCTGGCCGTCACAGACCTGACACCTCGATCGCCGGCAGCGCCACCCGCTGGCCACCGATCTCCGCGAGCCGCCGAAGTCCTTGGAGCAACGCGAACAACCCTTCGTTGCTCCAAGACTCGTGCGTCACCAAATCGGCAATCAATTCGTCATCAAGGCTCGAATACAACCGCAGCCCCGACGCTTCCCAGTTGACCTCAACCGTCCCGCCGAAGCGCGTCCAGAACTCTTCATCTTCGATGACCACGAGACTGGCGAACTCGTAATTCCCACTCACGAGGTTGAAGCCGAACCCAGTGCATTCCGTCCGCATCCTGCTCGGATCTTCGCGCAGCCACCTCATCGGCGCAGACCACCGCCCTGGGTGCATCGGCGCAGCCGCGCGCCCTTCCCCCACCGTCGTGTCCACCTCGTCGCGGCCGAACAGCTCCTCCTCCAGTTCACGGAGCAGGGTGGCGCTGACCCGAGCGTCCGCCCGCACATCAGTCAACGGCTGGTGGAAGCCCTTGGGCACCACAGCCAGCCGCCCGGACGTGTTAAGCACATGCCCAGAGCGCTCCTGCACCAGCAGCGCGTAGTCCGGCGCCCCACGGTACGGATCACGCGGACGAGCGATGGCACACAGCGCCAGCACACCGCCTGCGCACACGCGTCCCGGCAGGTCGAGCACGGCATCGAGACTCGGCAAGAACTCGTCCCGAAGTTGCAGCGCACCCGTTCCCGCGCCAGAGACCACCGCCTCGACCAGCTCGCCTTCGAGCAGGTCCGCCGTCAACGCGTACTCGGCGAAGTCCACCAGCCCCACCGTGCCCTCGATGGCCGACCCGACGTCTACACGCAATAGCCGGTAGAGCGGCAGGTTCATGACCCGCACATCCAGCGCGGCCCACTCTGCGAGCCGTACCACAGCCGCTTCCGCCGCCGCTTCACTCAGGGCAGCGCGCGGGCCATCACGACGACCGGCGAGCACCAGGCGGTCGTTCTCCGCCGTCAACGAAGCGGGCTGATCAAGCCACTCGGGACGAGCAAGGATGCTGGTCCTGACGTCCTCGCCACCACAACGCATCCGGTACATGTCGTACTCCGCGACTCCACGGCGGTAGTACGCACGGAGCGCACGAACGATCTGTTCCCGACTCACCCTCGTGCGCCGATACCGCCGGTCGACCAGCGTGCCCGCCTCGAACGTGGAGAGCTTGGCGTGAACCTTCGCCCGGCTCTCCCCTGGTGCCCAGCCAGCCCGCTCGTCCAACCAATCCGGCATGTCAGCCAAGTCGGCGTTCGCACGCACATCCAGCTTGCCGACGTCGTTCCCCGCGGACCCAGCAGCCGAAGGCTCCGCCAACAGCTCGTGGATGCTGGTCCGGAAGATCTTCTCCAATAGCCGAGCAGTCACCGGCCGAACCGGCCCCAGCGGCTGACCGGCCGACCTCCGCCCCGCAGCCAGCCTGTGGAGGTGGCGCAAGCTGATCGTGCCGGGTTCGCCAGCCTCCCGCGCGAAGACCTCGACGTACTCGGCGAACTCCTCCAGCGTCTGCTGTCGCTCCCAGATCTTCTGCTCAAGTACCGTCCGCGCCGTTCGCATGACCACCTCACTCACCGGCTGATTCTGCGCTGACAAGCCGTTGATTTCAGTGTGTCACGACGTAGCTGCCACCCGTCCCGAGCCCTGTCCCATCACGCCAGCCCGTCCCGACCGACAGGACACCTCGCGCACTAGGCTTGACCGGCGCAAACAAGCCAAAGTGACGACTGGGACGGGACACTCCAACCTGTCCCAAACGCACAAAACGGCCGTGCGCCGCGCCAGGCGGAAGGATGGGTGGCGCCCGGCCGGCCCCGCCCCAGGGGGGGGGGGGGGGGGTCCC
>NZ_JBHWIE010000388.1:0-6294 GCF_042732085.1 Actinosynnema sp. NPDC059797 | reverse complement strand
CCATCGCGACCAGGTTCGACAAGACCGCCGTGTCCTACCGGGGCATGCTCGACCTGGCCACCCTGCTCATCTGGCTTTGAGGACAGCCCCTAGCCGCGCCGCCACTTCTGGTTCGCCGTGCCCCCGCACTCCCACAGCTGCAGCACCGCGTTGTTGTTCGGGTTCCAGTCCGCGATGTCCACGCACTTGTTCGCCTGCGGGTTCACCAGGTCACCCGCCGCCGACAGGACGAACTGCTGGGCCGGGTTCCCGCTGCACCTCGCGACCTGGATGGCCGCCCCGTTCGCGGTCGAGCCCCAGGCCACGTCCATGCACATGTCGTTCTGCGTGCGCACCGTCCCGCCGGTGAACTCCCACCGCTGGTTGGTCCCGCCCGTGCAGTCCCACACGACCAGGCGCTGCCCGTCGGCGAAGTTCCAGTTCGGCACGTCCACGCACTTGTCGTGCCAGTTGCTGACGATGCTGCCCGTGGTGGGCGGAGGGGTGGTGCCGCCGCCACCGCTGAACGGGGTCAGCACGATGCCGGCCGCCCTCGGGTCGCCGTCGTGCACCAGGGACTCCTGCGCCTGCACGTCGTCGAACGCGAACCCGTAAGCCTTGCCGTCCACCATGTTCTGGTGCACCAGCCGCGAGTAGTGGTTGGTGATCGCGCCCTTGTAGAAGTCGGCCGGGCCGCCGCCGGGCTGGGTGTCGATCACGCCGAGCGTGGAGCGGTGCAGGGCGGCGCACAGGGTGCGCGCGATCGGGCCGACCACCTGGTCGTTGGGCGCGTGCAGCGCGCCGTCGCAGCCCCAGACGTTCGCGGTGGACGGCTTGGCGAACGACGCCACGTGCTGCCCGGCGGAGTTGGTGAAGTTCATGGTGTTGCCCGAGGTGCGCCCGAAGTAGCGGACGTCGGGGCGGTCGCCGAACGGCACCACGGTGAGCGTCTTGGACGTGTACGCGTTCCACGCCTGCGTGATGTACGGGTCGAGGTAGTTGCGGTCGAACAGGCCCACGTCTGCGGCCTTGCCCGGCGCGAGCACGCGCAGCACGGTGCCGTCGGACCTGGTGATCACC
The DNA here is from genome assembly GCF_042732085.1 of Actinosynnema sp. NPDC059797. Lineage (NCBI taxonomy): Bacteria > Bacillati > Actinomycetota > Actinomycetes > Pseudonocardiales > Pseudonocardiaceae > Actinosynnema > Actinosynnema sp. NPDC059797. The sequence continues at coordinate 5,235 of NZ_JBHWIE010000388.1, read as the reverse complement.
GAGTTGCCCCAGCCCGCCTGGCCGCGGATGCCGTTGACCACGTTGTCCCGGCCGTTCGCGACCAGCTCGCCGGTCTTCTTGGTCACGCCGTTCGCGCCGGTCACGGTGACCGCGTGCGGCACGGCGAACATGTCCACCTGCGAGCTGTTCAGCCACAGGCCCGCGTCGTTGTAGGTGAACTCGCTCCAGTCGAACAGGATGCCGTGGTTGGGGTCGCCCGAGGCCCACGGCGCGGGCTGCACCAGGCCGTCCGGGGTCAGGAAGAACTTCAGCTTCTCCCCGAAGGACATGTAGACGCGGCCGGAGATGAAGCGCGGCACGCGCAGCGTCACGCTGCCGCCGGGCGGGGGACCGGCGATCGACACGTCCGGCGCGGGCACGGGCGGGTTCGAGCCGGCGGGCCACGGCGTGAAGCCGCCGCCCTGGTTGACGTAGCCGAGCCGCCCGCCGGGGCGGATGTCGGTGCCGAGGACGTAGAGGTGGACGGCCTCCGACCGGCCGCTGTTGTTGGTGACGGTGAGCGGCAGCAGGTCGGGGCCGACGGCTTGCGCCGGAGCGCTCGCCACGGTCCCGGCCGCCGCCAGGGCGACGAGCGCGCTCAACAGCTTTGTTCGGGTGCGCATCTTGACTCCTAGGGCAGGGTTCGTCCGCCGCCCGGGGTTCCAGGGACGGGCGGCGGAGCCTTCACGAAACTGGTCCAGACCGATTCGTGAGAGCGCTTCCATAGGGTCGGGTGAAGGTCCATTGGCTGTCAATAGGAGAGAGTGGACACCATGACCTACGACGTCGACGCCGTGCGCGACCGCTTCCCCTCGCTCGCCTCCGGGACCGCCCACTTCGACGGGCCGGGCGGCACCCAGGTGCCCGCCGCGGTCGCGGACGCGGTGCGGGACGCGCTGACCTCCTCCATCTCGAACCGCGGTGCGGTGACCGCGGCCGAGCGCACCGCCGACGCCACCGTGCTGGCCGCCCGCGGCGCGCTGGCCGACCTGCTCGGCGTCGAACCGGCCGGCGTGGTGTTCGGCCGCAGCGCGACCCAGCTGACCTACGACTTCGCGCGCACCCTGGCCAAGACCTGGGAGCCCGGCGACGAGGTGGTGGTGACCCGCCTCGACCACGACGCCAACGTGCGGCCCTGGGTGCAGGCGGCCGAGGCGGTCGGCGCGGTGGTGCGCTGGGCCGCGTTCGACCCGGCCACCGGTGAGCTGGCGCCCGACGACGTGGCCGCCGTACTGTCGGACCGGACGCGGCTGGTGGCGGTGACCGCGGCGTCCAACCTGATCGGCACCTGCCCCGACCTGCCCGCGATCGCCGAGCTGGTCCACGCGCGCGGCGCGCTGTGCCACGTGGACGGTGTGCACTACACCGCGCACCGGGCGGTCGACGTCGCGGCGCTCGGCGCGGACTTCTTCACCTGCTCGCCCTACAAGTTCTTCGGGCCGCACTGCGGTGTCCTCGCCGCGCGGCCCGAGCTGCTCGACCGGTTGCGGCCGGACAAGCTGCTGCCGTCGTCGGACGCGGTCCCGGAGCGGTTCGAGCTGGGCACGCTGCCCTACGAGCTGCTGGCCGGCTGCACGGCGGCGGTCGACTTCATCGCCGACCTGGTCCCGTCGGAGGGCGACCGGCGCGCGCGCCTGGCGCGGTCGCTCGCGGAGGTCGGCGCGCACGAGGACCGGCTGCGGGAGAAGGTCGAGGCGGGACTGGCCGCGCTGCCCGGGGTGGTGGTGCGGTCACGGGCGGCGCGGCGGACGCCCACGCTGCTGGTGACCTTCGAGGACCGCCCGGCGGCCGACGCGTACCGCTTCCTGGCCGGGTTGGGCGTCAACGCGCCCGCCGGGTCGTTCTACGCGCTGGAGACGTCGCGGTGGCTGGGCCTGGGTGACGCGGGCGGGCTGCGGATCGGCCTGGCGGCGTACACGGCGGAGGCCGAGGTGGACCGGCTGCTCGACGGCCTCGCGCGGTTCACGGGGGCCGCCTGACCGGAAGGGGCGCGAAGGGGTCGCGAGGGGGGCCGTGAGGGCGGGTCCGCGCTACGCGATCCCCTGGACCAAGCCGGTCAGGAAGTGGTCCAGGCCCCGTTCGAACAGGGCGTCCCAGTCCTGGTCGGCCAGGTGGTCGTTGGCCGCCAGGGTCGGGTAGGCGTCGGCGCGCGTCCGCAGGTGGGCGCGCGCCGCGTCCAGCGTCCCGGGGCGGTGCCAGGTGGACTGGGTGAGCGCGGAGCCGATGACGAAGTTCGCCAGCCCGTGCGTGGCGGCGGCCAGGTGCGCGCCGGCGAAGCCCGCCGACGCCAGCGCGCCCTGGAGGAACTCCGTGCGCTCCAGCACGTTCGGGCCGAGCGTCGGGCGGCCCAGCAGCGGCGGTGACCACGGGTGGCGCAGCATGGTCGCCCGCCAGGCCAGCACCAGCTCGCGCACCGCGCCCCGCCACGGCCCGCTCGGCACCGGGACCTCGGCGAAGATCGCGTCCACGGCCAGGTCGAGCACGTCGTCCTTGGTCTTGACGTGCCAGTAGAGCGTGGGCGGCGCGACGGCGAGGCGGTCGGCGAGCCGCCGCATGGTCAGGCCCGCCACGCCGTCGGCGTCGAGCAGGTCCACGGCCGTCGCCACGATCCGGTCCAGGGTCAGCGCGTCCCGGCGCGCCCGGGGCTCCCGCAGCCACACCTCGCCCGCCACCCCGCCCGACCGGCCCCCGCGCCCGCCCGCCCGATTCCCCTTCGCGTCCACGGCACGCACAGTAGTACGTTGTTCGCACTCTCGACCAACGTTCGAGACATAGACCAACGTTAGGGGGCCTGGTGGCGCACGTGGAGGTGTCCGACCTGACCTACGCGCTGCCCGACGGCCGCGTGCTGCTCGACCGCGTCTCGTTCCGCGTCGGCGAGGGCGTCACGGCCGGGCTGGTCGGCCCGAACGGCGCGGGCAAGACCACCCTGCTGCGGCTCGTCGCGGGCGAGCTGCGCCCGGTCTCGGGCGAGGTCGCCACCAGCGGCGGCGTGGGGGTGATGCGGCAGTTCATCAGCGGCGACACCGTCGGCGGGCTGCTGCTGGCCGTCGCGCCCGAGCGGATCAGGCGCAGCGCGGCGGCGCTCCGGGCGGCCGAACGCGCGCTGCGCGACCGCGACGAGGAGGACACCCAGCTCGCGCTGGCCGAGGCGATCACCGAGCACGTCGAGGCCGGCGGCTACGACATCGAGGTGGTCTGGGACACCTGCGCCACCGCCGCGCTCGGCCTGCCGCTCGCCGAGGTCGCCGACCGGCCCGTGGCCACCCTGTCCGGCGGCGAGCAGAAGCGCCTGGTCCTCGAGGCCCTGCTGCGCGGCCCGGACGACGTGCTGCTGCTCGACGAGCCGGACAACTACCTCGACGTGCCCGGCAAGGAGTGGCTGGAGGAGCGGTTGCGGGCGAGCCGCAAGACGGTCCTGCTGGTCTCGCACGACCGGCAACTGCTCGCCGCCGCGGTCGACCGGGTCGTGGCCGTGGAGGACCGGGACGTGTGGGTGCACGGCGGCGGGTTCGCCACGTTCGCCCAGGCCCGCCGCGACCGCGTGGAACGCCTGGACGAGCGCCGCCGGCGGTGGCAGGAGGAGCACCGCAGGCTGCGCGACGCCGTGCACCTGCTGCGGCAGGCCGCCGCGCGCAACGACGCGGTGTCCTCCGCCTACCGCGCCGCCCGGACCCGGCTGTCCAGGTTCGAGGAGGCCGGGCCGCCCCGCCGCCCGCCGCGCGCGCAGGACGTCCGGGTGCGCCTGCGCGGCGGGCGCACCGGCAAGCGCGCGTTGACGTGCACGGGGCTGGCGCTGACCGGCCTGACCGAGCCGTTCGACCTGGAGGTGTGGTTCGGCGAGCGGATCGCCGTGCTGGGGCCCAACGGCTCGGGCAAGACGCTGTTCCTGCGGCTGCTGGGCGGCGCGGGCGACGTGCCGCACACCGGCGCGGTCGAACTGGGCGCCCGCGTCACGCCCGGCGCCTTCGCCCAGACCCACGCCCGCCCCGACCTGCGCGGCAGGCAGGTCGACGACATCGTGATGCGGGACCACGCGCTGGTGCGCGACGACGCCATGGCGGCGCTGGCCCGCTACGAGCTGGCGCCGTCGTGGCGGCAGCGGTTCGAACAGCTGTCGGGCGGCCAGCAGGCGCGGTTGCAGGTCCTGCTGCTGGAGCTGTCCGGCGCGACCCTGCTGCTGCTCGACGAGCCCACCGACAACCTCGACCTGGCCGGCGCGGAGGCCCTCCAGCACGGGCTGCGCGCGTTCACCGGCACCGTGCTGGCGATCACCCACGACCGTTGGTTCGCCGCCGACTCCGACCGCTACCTGCACTTCGCCCCGGACGGCCGGGTGGTGGAGGTCGACGAGCCGGTCTGGCGCTAGCCCGTCCCCTCGTCAGCCCCCCTTGCGCGCCTCGACCAGGACCCGCTGGGAGTGCGCCACGAACGGGCCGTGGCGCTCGATGAAGCGGTGCAGCTCGGCCAACCGGTCCCGGTAGCCGGCCGCGGTGAAGCCGGGGACGATCCAGATCACCTTGCGCAGGAAGTGGACCACGGCCGCGATGTCGAAGAACTCCACCCGCAGCGCCTCCTGGCGCAGGTCGACGACCTCCAGGCCGGCCGCCTCGGCGTCGGCCGCGATCCGCATCGCGCTCCGGCCCGGGTCGACCGGCCGGGGACCCATCATCAGGTCGGTCAGCTCGCGCACCGAACCCGCGCCGACCTGCTGCGATAGGTAGGCGCCGCCGGGGCGCAGGACGCGGTGCACCTCGTCCCAGCGGGTCGCCACCGGGTGGCGGCTGACCACCAGGTCGAAGTGGTCGTCCGGGAACGGCAGGTCGGCGGTGTCCCCGACGTGGACGACGGTCGCGCCGAACTTCGCCAGGTTGCGCCGGGCGATCGCCAGGTTCGGCGGCCACGACTCGGTGGCCGCCAGCACCGGCGGGGCGGTCGGGACCGAGGCCAGCACCTCGCCGCCGCCGGTCTGGACGTCCAGCGCCGCCCGCGCCCCCGCCATCCGGTCGGCGAGCAGCCCGGAGTAGCCCCAGGACGGGCGCTGCTCGGTGGCGCGGCCCTCGAACCAGGAGAAGTCCCAGCCCTCGGTCGGGACGGACTCGCCCTCGGCCACCAGCTCTTCGAACGTGGACATGGCCAGGAGGATGGCAGGCGCTCTCCGGCGCACGCAGCCGATTTAGCCTGGACGTGTCGCCCCGGGCCGGCGGGGGGGGGCACCCCGCCGGCCCGGGGGGC
>NZ_JBHWIE010000387.1:0-6300 GCF_042732085.1 Actinosynnema sp. NPDC059797 | reverse complement strand
CGGTGGTCTCGGCGATACCGCGCGACCGGGACGGCGAGCCGGACGAGGCGGCGCTGCGGCGGCTGCCGGTGCCGGAGTCGGCGACCACGCCCGTGCCCCTGCCCGCGCCGACGACCGGGCGGCGGCACCTCGCCGAGTTCGCCGACCTGCCGCCGCGGTGGGTGGAGGGCCCGCCGGCCGCCCTGGACGACGTCGCCGGCGCCGACCTCGCCGGGCCGTCGTCGCTGACCGCCACCGACGACCCGGACCTGACCGGGGACGACCCGGCCACGCTGGTCGAGGCGCTGCTCGCCGCGGCGCGGCGGCACCCGGACCGGGGCGTGCACGTCGTCGAGGGCGGCCGCGCCGGGGTGCTGACCTACCCCGAGCTGCTGGACCGGGCCAAGCGGGTGCTGGCCGGGCTGCGCGCGGCCGGGCTGGCGGTCGGCGACGTGGCGGTGCTGCACACGCCGTCGCTGGCCGAGCACCTGGTCGCGCTGTGGGCGTGCCTGCTCGGCGGTGTCCGCCCGGTCGCGGTGGCCCAGTCGGCGACCTACGCCGAGCGCACGGCCGTGCTGGACAAGCTGGAGCACGCCTGGCGGGACCTGGGCGAGCCGGTGGTGCTCTCCGGCGGCGCCACCGTCGCCGGGCTGCGCGGTCACGCCGCGCGGTCCGGGCTGACCTCGATGCGGGTGCTCGACCTGGCCGGGTGCGCGGAGGCCGAACCGGTCGCCGAGGTGCACCGGCCCGAGCCGGGCGCGGTGGCGGTGCTGCAGCTGTCGTCCGGCAGCACGGGCCGGTCCAAGGTCATCCAGGTCACCCACCGCGGCCTGGTGCGCTACGCGCGGGCGGCGCGGCAGGTCAGCCGGATGGGCCCCGGGGACGTGTTCGTGAACTGGCTGCCGCTGGACCACGTGGCCGGGGTGGTCATGTACCACTTCGGCCCGGTGGTGCTGGGCTGCGACAACGTGCACGTGCCCACCGCCGACGTGCTGGCCGACCCGCTGCGCTGGCTGGACCTGCTGCACGAGTACCGGGCGCAGCACAGCTGGTCGCCCAACTTCGGGTTCGGCCTGGTCGCCGACGCGCTCGCGACCGCCGACCCGGCGCGCACCTGGGACCTGACCCCGCTGCGCGCGCTGGTCAACGCGGGCGAGCAGTGCACGGAACCGGTGGTGCGCCGGTTCCTGGCGGCGACCGGCCGGTTCGGGGTCGCCGACGACACCGTGCTGCTGGCCTGGGGCATGGCCGAGACGTGCACGGCCATCACCTACCAGCCGTTCGGGCCGGACGCGGTGCAGCACGTGCGGCAGGCCGCCGGCGGCGCCCTGGAGCTGCTGGCCGGGCCCGCCGAGGGCAGTTCGACGTTCCTGAGCATGGGCCGGCCCGCGCCGGGCTCGGAGTTCCGCGTCGTCGGGCCGGACGGGCGGACCGTGCTGCCGGAGCTGCGGATCGGCCGGTTGCAGGGGCGTTCGGCCCGGATCACGCCCGGCTACCTGAACAACCCCGAGGCCAACGCCGAGGCCTTCCCGGACGGGGACTGGTTCGACACCGGGGACCTCGCGTTCGTGGCCGACGGCCGGGTGACGATCACCGGCCGGGCCAAGGAGATCATCATCAACAACGGCGTCCACTACTACTGCCATGAGATCGAGGACGTGGTGGGGGCGCTGCCGGGGGTGGCGACGAGCTTCGTCGGCGCGTTCGGGGTGCCCGCCCCGGACGGCGGCGAGCGGCTGGCGGTGGTGTTCGTGCCCGCCGCCGGGCTGACGGGGCGCGTGGTGGGCGAGGTGCGGCGGCGGCTGGCCGAGCGGTTCGGCCTGGTGTCGGTGCTGCTCGCGGCCGTGGACCGGGACGGGTTCGACAAGACCACCAGCGGCAAGGTCCAGCGCACGGCCATGCGCGCCCGGCTGCTGCGCGGCGAGCTGGACGACCGGGTGCGCGCGGTGGAGCTGGCCGAGGCGGCCCGCACCACCCTGCCCGACGCCCTGCACCGCCCGGTGTGGGCGCCCCGCTCGTTCACCGCGACCCGAGACCCGGGCCGGGTCCGCGTGTTCGGCGACCCGGCCCTGGCCGCCGCCGTGCCCGGCGCGCGTGCCCTGGACCCGGGCGACCCGGGCGGTCCGGACGGTCCGGACGCGGACGTCGTCGTCGTGGTCGCCGGTCCCGACGAGGAGCGGGCGTCGATCCCGGTGCTGGACCTCGTCGCCCGGCTGGCCGCGGCCGGCTGGACGGGCGAGCTGGTCAGCGTCGGCCGGGCGGGAGGGTGCGCGGCGGCGCTGACCGCGTCGATCGTGACCGCCGCCGCCCTGGAACGGCCGGGGCTGCGCGCCTGGCACCTGGAGCTGCCCGGCCGCGACGACGACCCGGAGCTGCTGGCGCGGGCGCTGACCTGGGTCCACCGCGAACCGGTGATCGCCTGGCGCGACCGGCCGGTGGTGCGTGCGCTGGCACCGGTCGAGCCCGTCCGGGACGCGCGCCCGGCGGCCGAGCCGGGCAGTTGCTGGCTGGTGACCGGCGGGTTGGGCGGCATCGGCCGGGTGGTGCTGCCGGGCCTGGGCCTGCGGCTGCTGGTCGTCGGCCGGGGACCGGCGACCGACCTGGCCGGGCTGGGCGCCGACGTGCGCCACGCGCGGGTCGACGTGGCGGACGCGGACGCGCTGGAGGCGGCCGTCGCCGAGGCCGAGGCGGCGTGGGGCGAGCCGCTGGCCGGGGTGCTGCACCTGGCCGGGACCTACGAGACCGGGCAGCTGGCCGAGACCACGGCGGACCGGTGGCGGGCGCAGACGCGGGCCAAGGTGGCCGGGTCCCTGGCCGTGGCCGAGGTCCTGCGGCGGCGGCCGGGCAGCAGACTGATCGCGTTCAGCACGCTGCTGACCTGGTTCCCCGCCGTCGGCACGGCCGGCTACACGGCGGGCAACCGGTACCTGGAGGCCCTGGCCGAGCGCCTGGGCGCGGACCACCCGGTGCACACCCTGGTCTGGGGCCTGTGGCGGTCGACGGGCCTCAACGCGGGCCACGAGGAGCGGGAGGCCGCCAGCCGGGGCAAGCTGCTCGCCTTCACCGCCGCCGACGGCAACGCCCTGTTCACGGCCGCGCTGCGCCAACCGCCGGGCACGATCCTGCTCGGCGTCGACCGGGCCAACCCGGCCGCGCGGCGCCTGCTGCCCGCCGAACCCCTGGAGGGCTCGGCCACCCCGGGGCGCGACGCGTTCGGCGTGGAGCTGCCCGTGGCCCCGACGGGTAGGCCCGAGCCCCAACCGGTGCGCGTCACCGAGCGGCCGACCGGTGGCGCGGCGGGCGTGCGCAGGCTGGTGCGCGAGACGCTGCGGGAGGTCGTGCCCGGCGGGCTCGGCCCGGACACCCCGTTCTACGAGGCCGGCCTCGGGTCGCTGGGCCTGGTGCGGCTGCACGCCGCGCTCCAGCGGGCGCTGGACCGGGAGTTCCCGCTGACCGCGCTGTACGCCCACCCCAACGAGGCGGCGCTGAGCGCGCACCTGTCCGAGCTGACCGGGGACCACCGGGCGGGGGAGCGCCGGGGCGGCGGGCGCGACCGGCGCGTGGCGGTCATCGGCATGGCCGCCCGGTTCCCCGGCGCGCCGACCCTGGAGCGGTACTGGGAGAACCTGCTCGCCGGGGTGGTCAGCACCACCCGGTTCGGCCGCGAGGAGCTGATCGCCGCGGGCATCCCCGCGCGCCTGGTCGACGACCCGGCGTACGTGCCGGTCAGCGGCGCGCTCGACGACATCGCGGGCTTCGACGCCGAGCTGTTCGGCATCAGCCCGGCCGAGGCGGCGGTCACCGACCCGCAGCAGCGGCTGTTCCTCCAGATCTGCCACCAGGCGCTGGAGCACGCCGGGTACGCCGGTGCGGGCGGCCGGGTCGGGGTCTACGCGGGCTCCGGGATGACCCTGTACTCGCTGCGCACCTACCTGCGCGAGAACCTCGGCGGCACCGACCCCGGCGACCAGTTGGCCGCGCTCCAGGTGGCGATCGGCAACGAACCGGACTTCCTGGCCACCAGGGTGGCCTACCGGCTCGGCCTGACCGGGCCCGCGGTGACCGTGCGCTCCGCCTGCTCCACCTCGCTGGTCGCCGTGCACTCGGCGATCACCGCGCTGCTGGCGGGCGACGCGGACATGGCGCTGGCCGGCGCGGCGGCGCTGCACGTGCCGGGGATCGCCGGGTACCGGTACGAGCCGGGGTCGATCCTGTCCGCCACCGGGCGGTGCCGGGCGTTCGACGCGACCGCGGACGGCACGGTCGGCGGCAACGGCGTCGCGGCCGTGCTGCTCAAACCGCTGGACGCCGCGCTGGCCGACGGCGACACCGTGCACGCGGTGATCCTCGGGTCGGCGGTCAACAACGACGGCTCGGCCAAGGTCGGCTACACCTCGCCCGGTGTCGCCGGGCAGACGGCGGTGGTGCGCGACGCGCTCGCGTCGGCCGGGGTGGGGCCGGGGTCGATCGGGTACGTCGAGGCGCACGGCACCGGGACCGCGGTGGGCGACCCGATCGAGGTGGAGGCGCTGCGCGGCGCGTTCGCCGGGCGGGCGGAACCGCTGCTCGTGGGGTCGGTCAAGGCCAACATCGGCCACCTCGACAGCGCGGCGGGCATGGCGGGCCTGCTCAAGGCGGTGCTCGCGCTGCGCGCCGGCACGGTGCCGCCGCAGGCGGGCTTCACCACCCCGAACCCCGCGCTGCGCCTGGACGACGGCCTGATCGCGGTGCCCACCGCGCCGACGCCGTGGCCGCTGCCCGGTGTCCGCCGGGCCGGGGTGACCGCGCTGGGCGTGGGCGGGACGAACGCGCACGTGGTGCTGGAGCAGGCCCCCGAGCCGGCCCCGGCGGACCGGACCGCCCCGGCGGACCGGCACGCGCCGTGGGTGGTGCCGCTGTCGGCGCGGACACCGGGGGCGTTGGCGGAGCTGGCCGGCGCCACCGCCGACGCGCTCGGCGACGCCGACCCGGCGGACGTGCTGACGACGCTGGGCGCGGGGCGCGTGCGGCTGCCCCACCGGTTGGTGGCGTGGGGCGGCGACGCCGACGGGGCCGCCCGGGACCTGCGGGACGGCGGGTCGGCCCGGGGGACCGCCGGCAACCCGGGCCCGCTGGTGTTCGCCTTCGCCGGCCAGGGGGTGGACTGCACGGGCGCGGGGACGTCGCTGCTGGCGCACCCGGTCTCGGCGGACGTGCTGCGCGGCCTGCTCGACCGGCACCGCCGGGACTGGGGCGTCGACCTGCTGCCGCCGCTGCTGGGCGAGCCGCACGAGTGGACGACCGCGACCCTGCAACCGGCGCTGCTGGCCGTGCAGCTGGCCCAGGCGGCGCTGTTGGCCGAGCTGGGGGTGCGCCCGGAGGCCGTGGTCGGGCACAGCGCGGGCGAGTACGCGGCGCTGGCCGTGGCGGGCGCGCTGTCCGCCGAGGACGCCATGCACCTGGCCGCCGTGCGCGGCGCGCTGATGCAGTCGGCTCCCGAAGGCGCGCTGCTGGCGGTGTTCGACGACGTCGAGGAGGTGGCCGGCCTGGCGGTGGCCGTGCGCAACGGGCCCCGGCACGCGGTGTTCGGCGGGACCCCGGAGGCCGTGGCCGAGGCGGAGCGCTCGCTGGCCGCGCGCGGGGTGGAGTGCCGGAGGGTGGCCGCGGACCGGGCCTTCCACACCGCGATGGTCGACCCGGTGCTGGACGCGCTCGGCAGGCAGGCGGCGGCGCTGGACTGGAGGCCACTGGCGCTGCCGGTGCACTCGGGCACCGGCGTGGTGCTCACCGAGGGCGCGGTGCCGGGCGCCGGGCACGTCCTCGCGCACACCCGGTCCACGGCGGACTTCCGCGGCTCGGTCGACGGGCTGGTGGCGGCCGACCACGCGACGTTCGTGGAGCTGGGGCCGTCCGGGGTGCTGTCGGCGCTGGGCGGGCAGTGGCCGGGCACCACCTGGCTGCCGCTGCGCCGCCGCGGCGCGGACACCGTCGTGCCCGGCCTGGCCGCGCTGTTCTGCCACGGCGTCGAGGTCGACTGGGCCGTGCTCGCCCCCGGCGGCAGGCGCGTGCCGCTGCCCACCTACCCGTTCCGACCCACCCGGCACTGGATCGACCCGGTGCCCGCCGAACCCTCGCCCGCCGAACCCTTGCCCGCAGCAGACCACGAGGAGAGTGCGCCCGCCGTGCGGAACAGCGACCCGGACGAGGCCGTGCTGACCCGCGTGCGGGAGCTGACCGCGCGCCACCTGGGTGACGAACCGGACCGGATCGCCCCGGACGTGCCGTTCTTCGACCTGGGCGCGGACTCGCTGCTGATGATCAACATGGTGCGCGAGCTGGAGG
>NZ_JBHWIE010000386.1:0-6324 GCF_042732085.1 Actinosynnema sp. NPDC059797 | reverse complement strand
TACTTCCCGACCGACCGCGGCTGGGACACCTCCGCGCTGTTCGACAGCGACCCGGACCGCGCCGGGTCGAGCTACGTGCACCAGGGCGGCTTCGTCCACGACGTGGCCGACTTCGACGCCGGGTTCTTCGGCATCAGCCCGCGCGAGGCGCTGGCCATGGACCCGCAGCAGCGGATCGTGCTGGAGACCGCCTACGAGGCCGTGGAGCGCGCCGGCATCAACCCGGACGCGCTGCGCGGCAAGCCCGTCGGCGTCTACGTCGGCTGTGGCGGCCAGGACTACTGGGACCGGCTGACCGACCTGCCCGAGGCCGTCGAGGCCTACATGAGCACCGGCAGCACCTCGGCGGTGATCTCCGGCCGGGTGTCCTACGCCCTCGGCCTGGAAGGCCCCTCGCTCACGATCAACACCGCGTGCTCGTCGGCGCTGGTGGCGATCCACCTGGCCGCCCAGGCGCTGCGCCAGCGCGAGTGCTCGCTGGCGCTCGCGGGCGGCGTGACGGTCATGTCCACGCCGGGCGCGTTCGTCGCGTTCTCCCGCCAGCGCGGCCTGGCCCCGGACGGCCGGTGCAAGCCGTTCTCCGAGGACGCCGACGGCACCGGCTGGGGCGAGGGCGTCGGCCTGATCCTGCTGGAGCGGCTGTCCGACGCGCGCCGCAACGGCCACGAGGTGCTGGCCGTGGTGCGGGGCTCCGCCCTCAACCAGGACGGCGCGTCCAACGGCCTGACCGCGCCCAACGGGCCGTCGCAGCAGCGGGTGATCCTCCAGGCGCTGGCCAACGCGGGCCTGGCGTCCACCGAGGTGGACCTGGTCGAGGCGCACGGCACGGGCACCACGCTGGGCGACCCGATCGAGGCGCAGGCGCTGCTGGCCACCTACGGCCGCGAGCGCTCGGCCGACCGCCCGCTGTGGCTGGGGTCGATCAAGTCCAACATCGGCCACGCGCAGGCGTCTGCGGCGGTCAGCGGCGTGATCAAGGCCGTCATGGCGATCCGGCACGGCGTGCTGCCCCAGTCCCTGCACGTGGGCACGCCGTCCACGCACGTGGACTGGTCGTCCGGGCACATCGAGCTGCTGACCGAGACCCGCCCGTGGCCGGAGCTGGACCGGCCCCGGCGGGCGGCGGTGTCGGCGTTCGGCGTGAGCGGCACCAACGGCCACGTCATCCTGGAGCAGGCGGAGCCCGCCGCCGAGCCCGCCGAGGGCGCCGGCTGGCCCGAGGGCGCGCCCGTGCCGTGGCTGGTCTCCGGCCGCACGGCCGCCGGCCTCGCGGCCCAGGAGGAGCGGCTCGCCGAGGCGCTGGACGCCTCCGCGTCGGTGGTGGACGTGGCCGCCGCGCTGGCGACCACGCGCGCCCCGATGGAGCACCGGGCCGTGGTGCTGGCCACCGACACCGCCGACGCGCTCGCGCAGCTGCGCGAGCACGGGGCGGCCGTGGTGCGCGGCGTGGCAGGCGGTGGTCGGTCGGCTTTCCTGTTCACCGGCCAGGGTTCGCAGCGGGTCGGCATGGGCCGCCGCCTGCACGCCGGGTTCCCGGTCTTCGCGGAGGCGTTCGACGGGATCTGCGCCCTGATGGACGTCGAGCTGGGTCGGTCGCTGAAGGACGTCGTCTTCGGCGACGACCAGGAGCTGCTGAACCAGACCGCGTTCAGCCAGCCCGCCCTGTTCGCGTTCGAGGTCTCGCTGTTCCGCCTGCTGGAGTCGTGGGGCGTGAAGCCGGACTTCCTGGCGGGTCACTCGATCGGTGAGATCGCGGCGGCGCACGTGGCGGGGGTGTTCTCGCTGGAGGACGCCTGCAAGCTCGTCGCCGCGCGCGGTCGGCTGATGCAGGCGTTGCCGAGCGGCGGCGCGATGCTCGCCGTGGAGGCCACCGAAGAGGAAGTCCTGCCGTTCCTGGGCGAGCGGGTGGGTCTCGCGGCGGTCAACGGCCCCACGTCGGTGGTGCTGTCCGGTGCGGCCGAGGCGATCGAGGAGGTGGCGGCCGAGCTGGAGGGCCGTCGCATGAAGCGGCTCGCCGTCTCGCACGCCTTCCACTCGCCGCTGATGGAGCCGATGCTGGCGGACTTCCACGCGGTCGTCTCGGGCATCGCGTTCCACCAGCCCGCCCTGGCGGTCGTGTCGACCGTGACCGGCGCGCTCGCCTCCGCGGAACTCGCCACGGCCGACTACTGGGTCCGGCACGTCCGCGAGGCCGTGCGCTTCCACGACGGCGTGACGTTCCTGGCCTCCCAGGGCGTCTCGCGGTTCGTCGAGGTCGGCCCGGACGGCGTGCTGACCGGCATGGCGCAGCACTCGGTCGACTCCGCCGCGCTCGTGGCCACCCAGCGCCGCGACCGCGACGAGGTCACCGCCCTGGTCACCGCCCTGGCGCAGGCGCACGTCGCCGGTGAGCCGATCGACTGGGCCGCCGTGTTCGCCGGGCGCGCCACGCACCGCGTGGAGCTGCCGACCTACGCGTTCCAGCGCGAGCGGTACTGGATCGAGTCCGCCTCGTCCGCGGGCGACGTGACCTCGGCCGGCCTGGACGCCACCGACCACCCGCTGCTGGGCGCGGCCATGACGCTGGCCAACTCCGACGGCGCGGTGTTCACCGGTCGGCTGTCGCTGCGGTCGCACCCGTGGCTGGGCGACCACCGCGTGGGCGGCTCGGTGTTCTTCCCCGGCACCGGTTTCGTCGAGCTGGCCGCCCGAGTGGGCGAGGACGTCGGCTGCGGCGTGGTGGACGAGCTGACCCTCGCCACCCCGCTGGTGCTGCCCGAGCAGGGCGCGGTGCAGCTCCAGATCGTGGTCGGCGCGCCCGACGCGCGCGGCGTGCGGTCGTTCGAGGTGTACTCCCGCGACGAGGACGGCGGCGCCGACGCGCCGTGGACCACGCACGCCACCGGCCGGCTCGTCGCGGGCCGCCCGCGCGCCGGCTTCGACCTGGCCCAGTGGCCGCCCGCCGACGCGGAGCCCCTGGCGCTGGACGGCCTGTACGACCGGCTCGCCGAGGGCGGCCTGGACTACGGCCCCGCGTTCCGCGGCCTGCGCGCCGCGTGGCGGCGGGGCGACGAGCTGTTCGCCGAGGTGGCGCTGCCCGACGCGGACGACGCCGAGCGCTTCGGCCTGCACCCGGCCGCGCTGGACGCCGCCCTGCACGCGCTGGGCCTGAGCGGCCTGGACGAGCACCGCGGCCTGCCGTTCTCCTGGACCGGGGTGGCCGTGCACGCCACCGGCGCCGCCGCGCTGCGCGTCCGGCTGTCCCCGGCGGGCGCCGGCGGCGTGGCCGTCGAGGTGGCCGACCCGACCGGCGCGCCGGTGGCCGCGGTCGAGTCGCTGGTGCTGCGGCCGACCGCCGACCAGCGCCCGGTCGCCGCCGGGCGCAGCCCGCTGCGCGTGCTGGGCTGGAAGCCCGTGGACACCGCCTCGCTGGACCTGCCCGAGGTGTCGTGGACCGAGTGGGACGCCCTGGGCGACGGCGACGTGCCCGCGGTCGTGGTGCTGCCCGTGGAGGGCGGCGAGGACCCGGGGTCCGTCCGGGCGCAGGTGCACCGCGTGCTGGGCGTGCTCCAGACCTGGCTGACCGAATCGCGGTTCGCCGCCTCGCGCCTGGTCGTGGTGACCGGGGGAGCGGTCGGCGACGACGTCACCGACCTGGCGGGCGCGGCCGTGTGGGGCCTGGTGCGCTCCGCGCAGGCCGAGAACCCGGACCTGGTCACCCTGCTGGACATCGAGGGCGCCGACCTGGCGCGGGCGCTGCCGGTCGCGCTGGCCTCCGGCGAACCGCAGCTCCTCGTCCGCGGCGACTCGGTGACCGCCGCCCGCCTGGCCACCGCCGCCGACGGCGCGGAGCAGGTGGGCTTCGGCGGCGGCGCGGTCGTGGTGACCGGCGCGACCGGCACCATCGGCCGCATCGTGTCCCGGCACCTGGTGGCCGAGCGCGGCGTGCGGGACCTGCTGCTGCTCAGCCGCCGCGGCATCGCCGCCGAGGGCGGCCCGGAGCTGGTCGCGGAGCTGGAGGCCGCCGGCGC
This sequence comes from Actinosynnema sp. NPDC059797, assembly GCF_042732085.1. Taxonomy (NCBI): domain Bacteria; kingdom Bacillati; phylum Actinomycetota; class Actinomycetes; order Pseudonocardiales; family Pseudonocardiaceae; genus Actinosynnema; species Actinosynnema sp. NPDC059797. The sequence goes on along the minus strand of NZ_JBHWIE010000386.1, from coordinate 2,314 downwards.
GCGGGTGTCGCTGGTCGCCTGCGACGCGGCCGACCGGAACTCGCTGGCCGCGGTGCTGGCCGGCGTCGAGGTGTCCGCGGTGGTCCACGTCGCGGGCGTGCTGGACGACGGCGTGGTCACCGCGCTGGACCCGGCCCGCGTGGACGCGGTGCTGCGGCCCAAGGTCGACGCGGCCTGGAACCTGCACGAGCTGACCTCCGACCTGTCGGCGTTCGTGGTGTTCTCCTCCATGTCCGGTGTGCTGGGCGCGCCGGGCCAGGGCAACTACGCCGCCGCCAACGCCTACCTCGACGCGCTCGCCGCCCGCCGCCGGGCGAACGGGCTGCCCGCGACCTCGATCGCCTGGGGCCTGTGGGACCTCGAGAGCGCCATGACCGGCACGCTCGACGCGGGCGACAAGGCCCGCATGTCCCGCAACGGCGTGCTGCCGCTGACCGCGGAGGAGGGCGTGGCGCTGTTCGACGCGGCCGTGTCCGCCGACGCGGCGGCCGTGGTCGCGGCCCGGCTGGACCTGCGCGCGCTGCGGGCGCTGGGCGACAACGCGCCCCTCGCGTTCGACGGCCTGGTCCGCCGCCCCGCCAAGCGCGCCGCCGCCGCGAGCGCCGCCGCCGACACCTCCGAGCTGGCGGGCCGGCTGGCCGGGCTGCCCCAGGAGGAGCGGCACACCGAGGTGCTGTCCCTGGTGCGCGCCAGGGTCGCGGCCGTCCTCGGGCACGGCTCGCCCGACGACGTCGACCCCGCGCGGGCCTTCCAGGACCTCGGGTTCGACTCGCTGACCGCCGTGGAGCTGCGCAACGGCCTCAACGCCGCGACCGGCCTGCGGCTGCCCGCCACGCTGGTGTTCGACTACCCGACGCCGCTGGTGCTGGTCGAGCACCTGCTGACCGAGCTGTCCGGCTCGGGCGCCACCGCCAAGGCCGTCGTCGCGACCAAGCGCGCCGACGACGACCCGATCGCGATCGTGGCCATGGCGTGCCGCTACCCCGGCGGGGTGCGGTCGCCGGAGGACCTGTGGGAGCTGCTGACCGAGGGCCGCGACGCCATCGGCGCGTTCCCGGTCGACCGCGGCTGGAACGTGGCCAAGCTGCACGACCCCGAGTCCCGCCGGCCCGACACCACCTACGTGGCCGAGGGCGGCTTCCTGGACGACGCCGCGCTGTTCGACCCCGGCTTCTTCGGCATCAGCCCGCGCGAGGCCGTGATCATGGACCCGCAGCAGCGCGTGCTGCTGGAGACCTCGTGGGAGGCGTTCGAGCGGGCGGGCATCGACCCGGCCGCCCTGAAGGGCAGCCCGACCGGCGTGTTCGCCGGCGTGATGTACCACGACTACGTGACCGGCCACAGCTCCGGCGGCGTGGTGTCCGGCCGCGTGTCCTACACGTTCGGCTTCGAGGGCCCGGCGGTGTCGGTGGACACCGCGTGCTCGTCGTCGCTGGTGGCGATCCACCTGGCGGCGCAGGCGCTGCGGTCCGGCGAGTGCTCGCTGGCGCTCGCGGGCGGCGTGACCGTGATGGCCACGCCCGAGACGTTCGTGGAGTTCTCGCGCCAGCGCGGCCTGGCCCCGGACGGCCGGTGCAAGCCGTTCGCGGACGCCGCCGACGGCACGGGCTGGGGCGAGGGCGTCGGCGTGCTGGTGCTGGAGCGCCTGTCCGACGCGCGCCGCAACGGGCACCCGGTGCTGGCCCTGGTCAAGGGCTCTGCGGTGAACCAGGACGGTGCGTCGAACGGCCTGACCGCGCCGAACGGTCCGTCGCAGCAGCGGGTGATCCGGCAGGCGTTGGCCAATGCGGGTCTTGCCCCGTTCGAGGTGGACGCGGTGGAGGCGCACGGCACGGGTACGACGTTGGGTGACCCGATCGAGGCGCAGGCGTTGCTGGCCACCTACGGCCAGGACCGCGAGGAGCCCCTGTGGCTGGGCTCGGTGAAGTCCAACCTCGGCCACACGCAGGCCGCCGCCGGTGTCGCCGGCGTGATCAAGATGGTGCTGGCCATGCGGCACGGCGTCGTCCCCAAGACCCTGCACGTCGACCAGCCCTCCACGCACGTGGACTGGGACGCGGGCAACGTCGCGCTGCCGACCGAGGCCGTGCCGTGGCCGGAGGTCGGCCGCCCGCGCCGGGCGGGCGTGTCCTCGTTCGGCATCAGCGGCACCAACTCGCACGTGGTGCTGGAGCAGGCGCCCGAGCACGTCGAGCGCGTCGAGCCGGTCACCGTGACCGCCACCGCGCCGTGGGTGCTGTCCGCCCGCACCGAGAGCGCGCTGCCCGCGCAGGCGGCGAAGCTGCTCCCGCTGGTGGAGAGCGGTGTGGACCCG
>NZ_JBHWIE010000385.1:0-6365 GCF_042732085.1 Actinosynnema sp. NPDC059797 | reverse complement strand
GACCTGCACCACGCCTTCACCGGATCACACCACGACCCCGTCGACGTGGAAGGTCTGCACTTGGCCTTCGGCGAACGCGACGCGGAGGGACTTGCCGCTGACGGTGGCGTCCTGGCGCTGGGTGTAGCGATCACCGCTGTTCGAGGTGTCGGTGGACCAGCGCGGGACCGCGCCGTTCGCTCCGCCGGTGGCCTGAGTGAAGCGGGACAGGTCGAAGGTGAGGGTCTGGGCGTTGCCGGTGTTGGCGGCCACGATGACCAGGCGGCGGGCGTTGGCGTCGTAGGCGGCGACGGCGAGGTCGCTGCCGGTGTGCAGGATCCTCATGCCGGGGCGGATGTGGCGGGTGAACTGGGCCAGCACGTAGTACTTGGTCTCGACCGCGCCGGCTTTCAGGGTGCTGCCGTCGTACTTGATGGCACCCCAGCCCCAAGTCGGGTCCATGACCTGCCAGTAGCACCAGGCGGTGGGGTGCAGCCAGTTGAAGTCCAGGAGGAGGCAGCGGGCCGTCTGCAGGCCCGAGCCGGTGCCGTCGCCGTGCTCGGAGTTCCACAGCGCCTTGCGGTCCGCGCGCACGTCGTTGAACAGCAGGTCCCGTCGGCCGCCGGTGCCCTGGTAGCCGTGCACGTTGACCTGGTTCACCAGGCCCTTGGTGGTGGAGTCGAAGCTGTTCCAGGTGGTGCGGGCGAGGTCGTAGCTGGTCTCGTCGGACGCGGAGATCTTCATCGAGCTCAAACCCTGTCGGTCGAGCTCGGTGCGCAGGTGGGCCAGGACGCTGCGCTGGGTGGTGGCGTCGATCTTGCAACCCTCTTGGGTGCCGTTGGCGTGCCAGTAGTCCGAAGACGGCTCGTTGAACGGGTCGACGGTGCGGAAGTTCACGCCCCACCGGTCACGGGCGTGGCGGGCGGTGACGGCCAGGTGGTGGGCGTGCTGGCGGTGGTTCCACGGCTGGAGGTTGGTGTTCGAGGCGTTCGCGGCCCCGGACGGGTTGTGGTTCAAGCACATCCACCACATCGGCGAGTTGGCGAACAGCTCGCTCATCGCGCCGCGCTGGGTGGCCATGACCAGCATCGCGCGCTGCTTGGCATCGGCGTTCCAGTTCCACGCCGAGGAGGTGGGGTCCTCGTTGTTCCAGTCCTGCCAGAAGCCCTCGATCTGCTTGAACCGGGGGATGTTCGGCGAGGCCGCCATGCTTTCGCCGTTGACGGTGTTCCAGCTGGACGCCCCGAGGTTGTAGCGAGCGATGTTCATGCCGAGGCCGGGCAACGCCGTGCCGTTGTAGGTGACGGTCTTGGTGGTGAAGAACAGGTCGGCGAAGGTGTCCTGGTCGCCGAACACGTTGGCCCACCAGGCGAGCGAGGTGCCCCAGCCCTCCCAGGTGCCGTAGTTGACGCCGGGGTTCACCCCGATGGTCGCGTCGCCGCGGGCGATGCCCGTGCCCAGCGCGCCGGCTGCGGCTGCAGCGCCGGCCGCGGTCAGCAACGATCTGCGGTTGATCATCATTTCTCCTTGTCGGAAGTTGCCGCCGTGCTGCGCTCGGGCGTCGGCGGGTGGACCGTGCGCGGGGTCGCCGGACCGCACCGTGCGGGAAGGGAGCGGCACGGTGCGGTCCGGCGTCGGGCCGGGGGGAGTGAGGTGCGCGAGAAGCGCGAGGTCGTTCGGTGGGTCAGCCGGACGGCGTGATCGGTCGGCTCCAGGCTCCTGCCGGTGTGCGGCGGTGCGAAGCCCCGGCCGCAGTCCCGGGGACTGCGAGGTGGTGGCCGGTCGGCACTTCGGGACCTGTCGTCCCGAGGGGGAGCGTCGGGTGGAGCAGAGGCATGGCAGCTTTCCTTCACCACGGTGTGAGAGAGGGCTGGCCCGAGCTGCGAGCGCCCGGTGGAACCGAGTGCCCCGGGGTGAGCGGCGCGTCGTGTTTACGCAAACATCGGTTGCGTGACCGTAACCCGCTGGACATCCGCGTGTCCAGTACCTGGCAACGATGTCAGTGCCGTGACGGCTTGAACTGTCGCGGGCCTGCCCGTCAGGCCGGCGGCGCCGCCGTACTGCGGCGTACGACCAGTCGGGTCGGCACGAGGGAGGTGCCGGGTTCGACCGGGCTGTTGTGGACCTGGCGCAGGACGTGGTCGACGCAGCGGCGGCCGACTTCGGTGAAGTCCTGGTGGATCGTGGTCAGCGGTGGGATGTAGGAGACGCAGTCGGGTATGTCGTCGAAACCGACCACGCTGATGTCGCGGGGGACGACCTTGCCCATCTCGTGGAACGCCCGCAGGAGGCCGAGGGCCATCTGGTCGTTGGCGGCGAACACCGCCGTGCACCCCGGTTCGTCGGCCAGGGTGAGGCCGATCCGGTAGCCGGAGTCGGACGACCAGTCGCCTCGCAGCAGCGGGGGGATCGGGCGGCCGGCCGCTTCGAGGGCCTTCTGCCAGGTGGCCGCGCGGTGTTCGGCGGCGTAGGAGTGCTCGGGGCCGGCCACGTGCCAGACGGTGTGATGTCCCAGTTCGAGCAAGTGGTCGACCGCCTGCCGAGCGCCGTCGGCCTGGTCGGTGTCCACCACGCTGTAGCGATCGCTGCCGTTGGAGTCGACGACCACCACGGGGACACCGACGGGAAGGGTGACCGTCGCGGCGTCGAGCAGGTGGATCTCCATGATCACGATGACGGCGTCGACCGCCAGTTCTCCCAGGCGGGTGAACGCGCCCATCACGCCGTCCTGAGTGGGCACGGCCACGGGGATGAGCGTGATGGCGTAGCCCTCGTCGGCGGCGTGGTCCACGATGGCCTCCAGCGTGCGGCTGTTGCCGACGGTGGAGAGGGTGAACAGGATGACCCCGATGGTGCGGAACTGGCCGTACTTCAGGGCGCGCGCCGCGCTGTTGGGCCGGTAGCCCAGCTCGCGCATCGCGGCCAACACCTGTTCGCGCGTCGAGCCGACGACGCTCGGGTGACCGTTGGACACCCGCGAGACGGTCTGCGCCGAGACGCCCGCCCGTCGGGCGACATCCGCCATCGACACCCGCCGCGAACGACGCGTCGGCGGATCGGCGGGGTTCTCCGCTGTGGGGATCGTCGAACTCACGCTGGACCACTCTTCCCACGTTGGCTCTTGACGTCGCTGCAGTGCGCTGCAACTATAACGCCCTTTTGTTTGCGTAAACATACGTGTCCTGCCGTGCGCGGGTTCACCGGTTGGTGGCGTCGGTACGGCGAGTTCCGGCTCGCTGTCCGCCTCGCGCACGACGGACCGTGTTCCGAAGCGAACGTCCCGTCACTGTCTTGACACCGGGGACGTGCGGGGATCAGGATGTGCGCGTCACAGTGATGTTTGCGTAAACATCATGGTCGAGGCCCCGGATCCGGCGGCGCTCGACCGCCCTGTTCCGTGCCGTGACGGGACATGTGAGAAGACGCCGTGCCCGCGACTTCGCCCCGGACGACCTGTCGCCTCACCCCGGGCGCGACCGGACGGGTGAGGTCGTCCGATGCCTGCGGCCCGCGACACGCGGTACACCCATGACGAGGAGATCAGTGGTGAACGGTGAAGCCGACCAGACGCCGTGCGTCACCGTCCGACGGTGCAGCTGACCGCCGACCGGGCCCCTCGGGCGCACCGGGGCTCGGTCCCGCCCTCGCGGAAGGAACGCACGTGAACGAGCACGTCCGGGTGACAGCCGCTTCCCGCCGCCGCTCGCGGGTCAGGTGGCGATCGCGCCGTGACCCCGTCGCCCGTGCCGCCGCGGTGTTCCGGGAAGAGTGGTCGCGAGAACCCGAGGTGGTCTGCTCCGCTCCGGGCCGGGTGAAGCTCGCCGGGGAGCACACCGACTACAACGACGGGCTCGCCCTGGCCGTCGCGCTGCCGCACCGCGTCGCGGTTGCCGCGGGGGCCCGTCACGACGGCCTGCTGACCGTCACCTCCGTCCACCCGCGCGGGTGGGTTCGGCGAAGCGGTCCCTTCGCCGTCGCCGACCTGGCCGTCGGCGGCGTTCGCGATCAGGCGATTCACTCGTGCGCTGTCGCGTGGGTGCTGCGCGAGCACGGGATGGCCACGGGCGCGGACCTGGTCCTGGCCGGTGACGTGCCTGCGGGAGCCGGGTTGTCGTCCGCTCGTGCCTCCGAGTGCGCTGTCGCGCTGGCCCTGCTGGAACTGTCCGGCGCGACGATGCCCGCCAGTACCGTCGCCGGCCTCGTCCGAAGGGCCGCGCACGAGTTCGTCGGCGTACCGGCGGAGCTTCTCGACCAGACCGCGCTGCTGGACTGCGTCGACGATCACGCCTTGTTCCACGACACTCGAACGGGCAGCACGGAGCAGGTTCCGTTCACCCTCGCAGGGCGCGGCCTCTCCCTGGTGGTGATCGACGTCCGACTCCAGGGTGACGTCGATCCCTTCGGCGGGCGTGCCGCACGTCGGGTGGACTGCGCCTGGGCCGCCGCGGTGCTGGGTGTGCCGGCGTTGCGCGACGTCGGCATCGGAGACCTGTCCGACGCCCTGCGGTCGCTGCCCGCGGGGCTGCACGGCGTGGTCCGACACGTGGTGACGGAGAACGACCGCGTCGTGCGGGCGGTGAACCTGCTGCGCACCGGACGTGTCTCCGACCTGGGACCGCTGTTGACCGCCGCCCACACCAGCCTGCGCGACGACCACCAGGTGTCCAGCACGACGTTGGACCTCGCCGCCGGCACCGCCATCGCCGCCGGCGCGATCGGCGCCCGCCTGACCGGCTCGGGTCCTGACGGGTCAGTCCTGGCGCTCGTGCCCTCGTACCTGCTCCAGGAGGTCGAGCACGCGGTGACCGGTGCCTTCGCCGAGAAGGGCTTGTCCCGACCGCGGGTGTGCGCCGTGACCCCGTCTGCCGGAGCACGCCGGGATCGCTGACACCGCTCGTCCGAGCCCTTCAACCGGGACAGCCGGTGGAGAACCGACCAGACGAGAACGGTCCGCCGGGTGTGGCCCCTCCCCGGCGGACCGTTCCACCAAGACGTTCGGAGAAGACGTGTTCGACCAGTTGAGCGAGCAGGGAGCCGGGGCGGGCGTCGATCAGCCTTCGCAGCGCGCCTCCACGGCGTTCCACCTGCTGCACAGAACCGCTCCCGTGGGTGTGTGGTCCGCGCCCGGTCGGGTGAACCTGATCGGGGAGCACACGGACTACAACGACGGTTTCGTGCTGCCGTTCGCGCTGCCGCACCGGACCGCGGTAGCCGCGTCGCCGCGCGACGACGGCCTGATGACCGTGGCCACGCTGCACGAGGACGGCACGCTGGAGAGGGCCGATCCGGTGGCGGTGGCCGACCTGGAGCCCGGCGCGGTGACCGGCTGGACCGCGTACCCGGCGGGCGTGGCGTGGGTGCTGCGCGACCAGGGCGTGACCGGCGGGGCGGACCTGGTGATCGCGGGCGACGTGCCGGCGGGCGCGGGCCTGTCCTCCTCCCACGCGCTGGAGTGCGCGGTCGCGCTGGCACTGCTGGGCCTGGCTGACCGGCCCGCCGACGACCTGCCCCGGGTGGCGCGCTGGGTGCAGCGGGCGGAGAACGACTTCGCCGGCGCGCCGACCGGCCTGCTGGACCAGACCGCGTCGCTGTGCTGCACCGAGGCGCACGTGCTGTTCCTCGACGTGCGCTCGTTCTCGTCCGAGCAGGTGCCGTTCGACGCCGCCGCCCACGGCCTCGAGGTGCTGGTCGTGGACACGCGGGCGAGCCACTCGCACACCGACGGCGGCTACGGCATGCGGCGGGCGGGCTGCGAGGAGGCCGCCGGGCTGCTCGGCGTGCCCGCGCTGCGGGACGTCGGGGCCGCTGACCTGGACGGCGCGCTCGACCGGCTGCCCGACCGGCTGCGGCCGCTGGTGCGACACGTCGTGACCGAGAATGAGCGCGTGCTGGAGGCGGTGGAACTGCTGCGCGCCGACCGGCTGGCCGAGCTGGGTCCGCTGCTCGACGCCTCGCACGCGTCGCTGCGCGACGACTACCGGGTCTCCGCCCCCGAGCTGGACGTGGCCGTGGACGCCGCGCGGTCGGCGGGCGCGCTCGGCGCGCGCATGGTCGGTGGGGGGTTCGGCGGCTCGGCCATCGCGCTGGTGCCCGTGGAGCGGCACGAGGAGGTCGTGGCCCGGGTACGGGCGACGTTCGCCGAGCACGGCTGGACCGCGCCGAGGACGTTCACCGCCGTGCCCTCGGCGGGCGCCGGCCGAGATGAGTGACCGATGAACGAGCACCGATCGGTAGTCGGTGGCAGAGGCGGGTTCACGAGATGAAGTTGCTCGTCACGGGTGGTGCCGGGTATGTCGGCAGCGTGTGCGCGGCGAGGTTGCCGGAGGCCGGGCACGATGTCGTCGTGCTGGACGACCTGTCCACCGGGCACGCGGACGCGGTACCGG
>NZ_JBHWIE010000384.1:0-6386 GCF_042732085.1 Actinosynnema sp. NPDC059797 | reverse complement strand
CGCATGTCCCTCCGCTTCGGACCGGGGGTGGCCGGTTGGGCGGCGCGCGTGCCGGACCGGGTGGCCGACCTGGCGCGCCGGTGGGGGCTGACCCCCGCGGGGCCCCTGTCGCAGGGCGCGTCGTCCGTGGTCGCGGAGTTCCGCGCCGGCGACGTGCCGGTGGTGCTCAAGCTGAGCCCCGACGAGCCGTTCCTGGCCGAGCAGACGGCGGCGCAGCGGCTGTTCGGGCCGTCGGGCCGGGCGCCTGAGGTGCTCGCGGAGGAGGCGGGGGCGGTGCTGATGGCGGCGGTGCGGCCGGGCACCGAGGTGGCGGACCTGCCCGAACCGCCCGCCGCGACCGAGTGGGCCGACCTGGTCGCGCCCCTGCACGCGGTGGCGCCGCCGCCGGGCGCGCGCGACCTCGCCGACCGCTGCGCCGAGTTCTTCGCCCGCATCGGCCGCCGCGTGACCGCGTCCACCCCGGTCACCCCGGTGATGTGGCAGCGGGCGCAGGACCGCTGCCGGGACCTCCTGGGTGCCGGCCCGCGCGTGCTGCTGCACGGCGACCTGCACCCCGGCAACGTGCTGGTCGGGCCGCGCGGCCTGGTGGCGATCGACCCGCGGCCGTGCGTGGGCGACCCGTGCTTCGACGTGGTCGACTTCGCCCTGGAGGCGGCCGGGCGCGAGGGGGTGGCGGACCGGTCGGCGCGGCTGGCCGAGGCGTGCGGGCTCGACCCGGACCGCCTGCTCGGGTGGTGCCGGGTCCTGGCGCCGGTCCTCGCGGTGTCGCGCTCCGACGACCGGCCGGCGCTGGAGGAGCTGCTCGCCCTGGCGGCCTAGGGACCGGCGCCGCGGCGGCCCGTTCGGGTGACGGCGTTCCGACACCGGACGGATTCTGTGTGTAATGTCGGAATTGTCAACTTCCGACGAGAGGTGCACACCATGGGTCTGTTCGACGCCTTCCGCGACGCCGCCAACGAACTCGTGTCGGGCGCCACCGACGCCGCCACCCAGGCCACCGAAGGTTTCTCCGGCGTCACCGAGACCGCCGCCGGGGCCACGGACGCCTTCACGGGCGCGACCGAGTCCTTCGCCGGTGCGACCGAGGGCTTCGCGGGTGCGACCGAGGGCTTCGCGGGCGCCGCCGAGGGCGCCACCGGCGCGGCCCAGGACTTCGGCGCCGGCGCGGCGGACTCCTTCACCCAGGCCGGCGACGCCGTGACCGGCTCCGCCACCGACGCCGCGAACTCGTTCACCGAGCCCTTCCGCTTCTAGGCGGCGCACCGCCCGGTCCGGAGGCGCCGGCCGGTCGGACGTGACCGGGCGTGACCCCGGGTTCACCACTCGGCGCACGACAACCGCTCATCCGTGCAAGCCCGGTGATGCGTCAATGGACCCATGCGCCGACTGCTGCTCGTCCTCGCCGCCCTGCTCCTCCTCGCGCCGACCGCGCAGGCCGGGCCGAACCCGATGCTCCACATCAAGAGGACGGGCACCTCCCTGGAGCTGACCACCGCGGAGGACGGCGTGGTGACGCTGCGCCCGGGCACCGGCGGGCCCGGTCAGCGGTGGCGCATGTACTTCGTGGGCATCGACAGGGTCGTGCTGGTCAGCCTGCTGGCCCCCGGCTGCCTGACGGCCGTCGAGCCGCAGGACGTCCGCCTGGTCGAGCCCTGCCACGGCGATCCGGACCGGGTGTGGACGAGGCACGTGGTGGCGGGCGAGTCCTTCGCGCTGGAGAACACCGCGCACGCGGGCATGTGCCTGTCGGCGCGCCCCTTCACCCGCGTGGAACTGGCCCCCTGCGACGGCCGCCACGACCGGCGCTGGACCGCCGTGATCGAGCCGAACCCCTGATCGGGGCCCTCACAGGGGGTCCCGCATCATCGGCTTGCAGTTCTCGCACAGCTCACGGCCCTCGCGGACGAGGAACATGTCCCTCCCGCAGCTCCGGCAGACGGGCCAGGACCGCCCCCCGGACCGGGCGCGGCGCTCCACCGGGGCCGGCCCCGCGTCGGGCAGGTAGGCGCCGAGCCCCTCGGTGAGCTGCTGGTAGTGGGACAGGCCGAAGCGGGGCACGACGTAGACCCACCGCTCGGGCGTCCGGAGCGGGACCGCCTGGCCGGAGGGCACCATCTCGGCCACGTCGTCGACCGTGACGCCCCGCCAGGGCCGCAGCAGCGGGTGGTACCCGCCGCACGGCCGGCGCTTCCGGTCGAAGCACCGCGGGAAGTTCTCCGTCGTGCACCGGGCGGCGTGCACCAGGCGCAGGCCGGTCGCGGTCGCGGCGCGCCGGGGCGGCAGGTCGTCCCACGAGATCCGGTTGCAGCCCACCGAGGGGATGCGATGGAACCACTTCGGCGTCCGGTCGGCGTCGGAGAACCAGAGCGGCAGCCACCCGGCCCGGTGCGCATCGCCGGTGTTCAGCGCGGCGGCGCGCGCGGTGACGTCGGAGCGCCGCAGCTCGACCCCGGTCCGGACCGGGCCGTGGATGGCCACGTCCAGCACCGTGCCGGTGCCCGTGCCGAGCCCGGTGTCCGACCGGTAGCCCGCGTCCTCGGCGGCCCGGTGCCAGTACTCCTTCTGCCGCTTGTGCTCGTCGCTCTCCAGCGCGATCACGTGCCGGCCGCCCTCGAAGTGGACCGCGTAGTACCTGCCGTGTCGCTCCTCGACGTACAGCTCGTCGCGCTCGGAGTCGTCGGGCTCCAGGCAGATCAGGACCCGGTCACCCGGCCCGATCCGGCCGACCAGCGACCTGACCAGGCCGTGGTCGGCCGCGGACAGGCTCGACAGGTCCAGCTCGCGGTCCTCGGGCTGGTAGAGCGCATGTGCCGTCATGGCCACCTCGCACTTCGGTCGACCGACCGCGCCGCCCCTGGTCCGACCAGCCCCGGGACGGCGTTCGCTTCGCAGGGGTCCCCGCCCAGGGGGTCCCCTGTTCTCATGGTGCCGGCGGGGTACGACAATTCCGGCCCCTCGCGCCCCGCCCGGCCCCCTGAGCACCGTTGTTCGTCGAAAGCAGAACATCCACCTCGGGCCCGCCGCACCGCCCCGGGGTGGAGCTGCTCCATGTCGACCGATCGCCCCGGTGCACGTAGCTTCGAGGGGTGACCCCTCAGCTTCCCACCACCGCCGGCGAGCTCCGGGCGGCAGGCCACCTGCCGCGCGGGGTGAAGGCCGAGATCCGGGACAACCTGCTGGCCGCCCTGCGCGAGGGCCGCGACCCGTGGCCCGGCATCGTGGGGTTCGACCGCACCGTGCTGCCCCAGCTGGAGCGCGCCCTCCTCGCGGGCCACGACGTGGTGCTGCTCGGCGAGCGCGGCCAGGGCAAGACCCGCCTGCTGCGCACCATCGTCGGCCTGCTCGACGAGTGGACCCCGGTCATCGAGGGCGCCGAGCTGAACGAGCACCCGCTCGCGCCCATCACCCCCGAGTCCCGCCGGCGCGCCGCCGAGCTGGGCGACGACCTGCCCGTGACCTGGAAGCACCGCGACGAGCGGTTCGCCGAGAAGCTCGCCACGCCCGACACGAGCGTCGGCGACCTGGTCGGCGACGTGGACCCGGTCAAGGTCGCGCAGGGCCGCAGCCTCGGCGACCCCGAGACCATCCACTACGGCCTGCTGCCCCGCTCCCACCGCGGCGTCATCGCCGTCAACGAGCTGCCCGACCTGGCCGAGCGCATCCAGGTGGCGCTGCTCAACGTGATGGAGGAGCGCGACATCCAGATCCGCGGCTACACGCTGCGGCTCCCGCTGGACGTGCTGCTGGTCGCCACCGCCAACCCCGAGGACTACACCAACCGCGGCCGGATCATCACCCCGCTCAAGGACCGGTTCGGCGCGGAGATCCGCACCCACTACCCGCTGGAGATCTCCGCCGAGGTGGACCTGGTCCGCCAGGAGGCCGACCTGGTCGCCGAGGTCGGCGACCACCTGCTCCAGGTCATCGCCCGGTTCGTGCGGCACCTGCGCGAGTCCTCGGCGATCGACCAGCGCTCGGGCGTCTCGGCCCGGTTCGCGGTGGCGGCGGCGGAGACGGTCGCGGCGAGCGCGCTGCGCCGCGCCGCCCTGATCGACGAGAACCCGCCCATCGCCCGGCCGGTCGACCTGGAGGCGGTGCCGGCCGTGCTGCGCGGCAAGCTGGAGTTCGAGGCGGGCGAGGAGGGCCGCGAGCAGGAGGTCCTGACCCACCTGCTGCGCCGGTCCGTGGCCGACGCGGCGCGGGCGACGTTCGCGGGCCTGGACCTGCGGCCGCTGGCCGAGCTGGTCTCCGACGGCCACCCGGTGGCCACCGGCGAGCGCGTGCACGCGGGCGACCTGCTGGCCGCGCTGCCCGAGCTGCCCGTGCTGCACGAGGTGGCCGCCCGGGTCGGCGCGGGGCCCAAGGACCCGGTCGGCCGCATCGCCTCGGCCGTCGAGCTGGCGCTGGAGTCGCTCTACCTCACCCGGCAGCTGTCCAAGGACAGCGACGACGACCGATCGGTGTACGGATGAGCACCTACCGGTACGGCCGCTACGTCGACGGGCCCGACCCGCTGGCGCCGCCGGTCGACCTGCGCGCGGCAATGGACGAGCTGGGCCGCGAGGTCATGGAGGGCTCCTCCCCGGAGTCGGCGCTGCGCGAGCTGCTGCGCCGCGGCCTGCCCGGCACGCGCGGCCTGGACGACCTGACCGCCCGGTTGTGGCGGCAGCGCTCGGCCCTGACCCGCCGCCACCGCCTGGACGGCACGCTCCAGGAGGTCCAGCGCCTGCTCCGGGAGGCGCTGGACGCCGAGCGGGCGGCGCTGTTCCCCGACCCGGACGACGACGCGCGGTTCCGCGAGGCCCAGTTGGACGCGCTGCCGCAGTCCACCGCGGCGGCCGTGCGGGAGCTGGGCGAGTACGACTGGCGCTCCCCGCAGGCCCGCGAGTCCTACGAGCGGATCCGGAACCTGCTCGGCCGGGAGCTGATGGAGCAGCGGTTCCAGGGCATGAAGCAGGCCATGGAGAACGTCCGCTCCGAGGACGTCCGGCGCATCCAGGACATGCTCGCCGACCTCAACGCCCTGCTCGCCGCGCACGCGCGGGGCGAGGACACCGGTGAGCGGTTCGACCGGTTCATGCGCGAGCACGGCGAGTTCTTCCCGGAGAACCCCCGCACGGTCGACGAGCTGATCGACGCGCTGGCCGCCCGGTCCGCCGCCGCCCAGCGGGTGATGAACTCCATGACCGAGCAGCAGCGCCAGGAGCTGTCGGCGCTGTCGCAGCAGGCGTTCGGCGACTCCGGCGTGGGCGCGCAGCTCTCGCAGCTGGACTCGCTGCTGCGCGGCCTGCGGCCCGGCGAGGACTGGACGGGCTCGGCCCGGTTCCGCGGCAACAGCCCGATGGGCCTGGGCGAGGGCGCGCAGGCCATGGCCGACCTGGCCGAGATGGACGCGCTGGCCGAGCAGCTCGCCCAGTCCTACCCGGGCGCGAGCCTGGAGGACATCGACGCGGAGGCGCTGGTCCGGCAGCTCGGCGCGGAAGCCGGCGTGGACGCCCGGCGGCTCGCCGAGCTGGAGCGCGAGCTGCGGTCCCAGAACCTGCTCGAACGCGCGCCCGACGGCTCCCTGCGGCTCACCCCGAAGGCGCTGCGCAGGCTGGGGGAGACCGCGCTGCGCGGCGTGATCGACGGCGTGCGGTCGCAGGGGCAGCGGGACAGCTCGTCGGCGGGCGCGGCCGGTGAGCTGATCGGCTCGACCCGGCCGTGGCGGTTCGGCGACACCGAGCCGTGGCACGTGCCGCGCACGGTCACCAACGCGGTGCTGAGGTCGGCGGGCGGCCAGGTGGCGCTGGACGTGGTGGACGTCGAGGTCAGCGAGACCGAGCAGCGGTCGCGGGCGGCGGTGGCGCTGTGCGTGGACACGTCCTGGTCGATGGTCCAGGACGGGCGGTGGGTGCCGATGAAGCGCACCGCCCTGGCCCTGCACCACCTGGTCCGGACCCGGTTCCGGACCGACGCCCTGGAGCTGATCACGTTCGGCAGGCACGCCGAGACCGTGGACATCGGGCAGCTCACCGCCCTGGAGGGGGTGTGGGAGCAGGGCACCAACCTGCACCACGCGCTGCTGCTGGCGGGCAGGCACGTGCGGCGGCACCCCGACGCGCAGCCCGTGGTGCTGGTGGTGACCGACGGCGAGCCGACCGCGCACCTGGAGGCGACCGGCGAGGCCGAGTTCCACTACCCGCCGCTGGACCGGACGATCGGCAAGACCCTGGTGGAGGTGGACGCGCTGGCCCGGCTGGGCGCGTCGATCACGGTGTTCCGCCTGGGCGACGACCCCCGCCTCACCAGGTTCGTGGACACCCTGGCGCGCCGCTCCGGTGGCCGCGTGGTGGCGCCGGACGAGGACGGCCTCGGCGCGGCGGTGGTGAGCGACTACCTGCGGT
>NZ_JBHWIE010000383.1:0-6421 GCF_042732085.1 Actinosynnema sp. NPDC059797 | reverse complement strand
GTGGCGCGGTGCCGGTTGGGGGGGGGCGGGCCCGGTCGCCGCCCGGCCCCGCCCCCGGGGCCCCAGCCCTCTTCGCCGAGGTGGGCGCGGTGGGCGCGCAGCTCGCGACGCGCCCGGTGCCGGTCGCGGCGGCGGTCCTCGCGCCGCACCCGGGACCACTCCCGCCGGCCGCTCCTGCTGTTGTCCCGGAGCGGGCGGCGGGGGTTGTGGGTCCAGTGGCAACCGGCCTCGCGGTGGCGGGGTGACGTGCCGTCGGCGGTGACCCCTTCCGGCGGCGCGCACACCCCCGAGCGGTGGTCGTGCACGGGCACGCAGGTCACCATGGGCGCGTCCGCCGGCTGCACCCACCGGGGCCTGGTCTTGTCGGTCCTGCTCATGCGGTCGCCTTTCGGCTCCGTGACGCCCCGGGACGGGGCCGTCACAAGAGCCGGCGCACCGCGATCACCTCCGACGTCGAGCGGGGACCGACGCCGACGTTGTGCGAGCTCAGCCGGCGGCCGGGGACGTGCGCCCGGTCAGCCGCCCGACGGCCCGGACGACCTGCGCCCGCGACATCAGGTGGCGCGCCGCGCCGGCCACGACCCGGTTGCGGCGACCGGCGATGACGCCGGGCGGCGGGTTCCGGCGGTCCAGGGCGCGCAGCGCGGTGGCCACGACCTCCTCGGGGTCCTGCAGCGCCTGGCCGCCCGCGGCGTCCAGGGTGCCGGTCACGTCGAAGAACTCGGTCCGGGTCGCACCGGGCGACAGCGCCATCACGCGCAGGCCGGTGCCCCGCGACTCCGCCCACAGCGCCTCGGTCAGGCTCAGCACGAACGCCTTGGTCGCGCCGTAGACGGCCATCCGGGGGTTGCCCTGGTAGGCGGCCATGCTGGCGACGTTCACCAGCACGCCCCGGCCGTGCTCGCGCAGCTGGTCGATGAAGGCGCGGCTGAGGTCGACGACCGCCGACACGTCCACCGCGATCTCCTGCCGCAGCCGGGCCGGGTCCTCCCGGTGGAACGGGCCGAACGTGCCGAAGCCCGCGTTGTTGACCAGGCTGGTGACCACCAGGCCGCGTTCCCGCAGCTCCGCCGCCAGCACCTCGCCCGCCCGCTCCTCGCCGAGGTCCCGGACCTCGACGTGCGCGGTCACCCCGTGCCGGGACGACAGCTCGCCGGCCAGGGCCTCCAGCCGGTCGCGCCGCCGGGCCACCAGGACCAGGTCCGAGCCCCGCCGGGCGAGCTGCCTCGCGAACTCCGCACCCAGCCCGGAACTGGCCCCCGTGACCAGGGTCAGCTGCCCCCGGTAGTCGACCGCACCCATGAACGCACCCCGTTCCGCCGAACTGCACCTCGTTGACTTCTGCACCGTATGCCAACCTGGCAGTGACTGTCAAAGTGTGCACAACTGCCAATTTGCGTGTTACTGCCAGGATGGCAGTGGGTTAGCATCCGGCCATGAAGCAGGGCACCAGCGCCTCGTCGGTGTGGGAGCGCTCGCGGCAGCTCGCCAGCCGGGAGATCCACGACACGGCCGTCCGCCTGTTCCTCGCGCAGGGCTACGAGGAGACGACGA
The DNA here is from genome assembly GCF_042732085.1 of Actinosynnema sp. NPDC059797. Classification (NCBI taxonomy): domain Bacteria; kingdom Bacillati; phylum Actinomycetota; class Actinomycetes; order Pseudonocardiales; family Pseudonocardiaceae; genus Actinosynnema; species Actinosynnema sp. NPDC059797. Next base: position 4,867 of record NZ_JBHWIE010000383.1, on the reverse strand, counting down.
TCGCCCGGATCGCCGAGGAGGCCGGGGTCTCCCAGCGCACCCTGTTCCGCTACTTCGGCACCAAGGAGGACATCGTCTGCGGCGACCAGGACGCCCTGGGCGAACTGCTGAGGCGCACGGTCGAGGCCCAGCCCGCCGACGTGTCCGCCTGGGCCGCCCTGCGCACCGGGTTCACCGTGCTCGCGACCGCGAACCACTCCCTGGAGGAGACGCTCACGCTGTCGGCCCTCATCTTCCGCACGCCGGCGCTGCGGGCGAACTACGTGCAGAAGCGCCTGCGCTGGCAGGACGACCTGGTGCCGTCGGTCAGGGCCAGGCTCCGCACCGACCGCGAGGGCGCCGACGCCGACCACGAGGCGCGGACCGTCATCGCCGTGTCCTTCGCCTGCGCCGACGTCGCGACCGCCACCTGGATCGCCGGCGGCGGCGCCGAGGACGTCGGCGACCTGTACGACCGGGCGCTGAGCCTCGCGCGCTCCTCCGCCTGACCCACCCGGCCGACCCCCGCGCCGGTCGTGCACTCGTTCGCCGGCTTGTTGCCGATTTCCGTGATCACTACCTTCTGGTGGAGTCGTGCCGACGCGATGGGGGCGCCGCGTGGAACTGGAACTCACGGATCAGCGGTGGCGGGACCTGAGGGGTGCGGTCGCCGGCGCGAGCGCGCGGTTCGCGCGCCTGGTCGCCGACTGCCGCCGGCCCGACGCGCGGGCGGTCGGTGACTGGTCGGTCGCCGAGACCGCCGCCCACACCGCCGTCGTCGCCCGGCTCAACGCGGGCCTGGTCGCCGCCGACCCGTCGCCGCTGGGCGTGCCGGACCTCGACGCGGGGTGGCGGGAGGCGAGCTTCGGCGACTTCGCCCGGCTCAACTCGTCCTCGATCCGGCACTTCCCCTACCGGGACGGGGAATCGGTGGGGCGCGACCTCGTCGAGCGGGTGGACGTCCTGCTGGCGCGCAGCGCCGACCTCGACCCCCGCGAACCCCGGACGTGGCTGGGCGGGGCGCGGCTCCCGGTGGCCACGATCCTGGCGCACCAGCTGAACGAGGTCCTGCTGCACGGGTTCGACGTCGCCAGGGCGCTCGGTGAGCCGTGGTCGATCCCGCCCGAGGAGGCCGCGCTCGCGTTCGACCTGTTCCTCATGCGCCTGATCGGCGGCGACACCGGCAACCTGGTCGGCGGCGGCGCGCACCGGGGGCGCCGCGTCCTGATCGAGTTCCGGTCGGCGCACACCACCCCGGTCCTCGTCGAGGAGGGGGACGGCCGAGTCGTGGTCACCGCGCCCGACCGCACCGCCGACGCGACGGTCAGGTTCGAGCCGGCGACGCTGCTGCTGCGGATCTTCCGCCGCACGAGCCTGCTCGCCGCCCTCGCGAGCCGGGAGGTGTCGGTGTCGGGCCCCCGCCCCTGGGCCGCCCTGACCTACCTGCGGCGCACCCGGACGCCCTGACCCGTACCTCCGGTCGGCGGGCGGTGGACGTGCCGAACTCGTGCGCTCAGCGTCGCGGGATGTGTCGATCGGGCGAGTGCGGGTACCCGGTTCGGGTGAACCCGGAACAGCGAGGTCCGCGCCACGGGCCCGCACCCTCTCCCGAGCAGGTCGCCGCCAGCATGCGCTTGGCGGTCGCGAGACTGCGGTTCCAGGTCGGCTCCACCGCCAACCACGCCGTGGCCGCCGCCCGAGCGGGTTCCCCGACGCCGCCCGCGACCGGCGGATCCGACCGGGACGACCGGCCGAGGGGTCGGTGACCTCGGGGGCACGGCGGTGCGGAGGCCCTCCGGACGGCTCGGCGCCGTTGCCCCGCGCGGCACCGTTGATTACGGAAAGTCACTTCCTAGCTCTTCTTGGTGACAGCGTGACATCATGGGCTGCCATGGACCCCGCTCGGAGCGGCGCGGGCGAAGGCGGGAGTCGGCGTGCTGCCCCACGGCGCCGGAGGACGTGCTCATGAGTGATCAAGTCGAGTTCGACGGGCCGATCGCCGTGCGGACGGTGCGGCACGACGACGCGCTGGTGGTCCAGGTCGAGGGCGAGGTCGACATGGACACCTGCGACCAGGTGCGCGCGGAGGTCGTCGAACGCCTCGGGGAACGGCCGGGGGCGCTGGTGCTCGACCTCAACGGCGTGGTGGTGTTCGGCTCGATCGGCCTGTCGCTGCTGATCGAGGTCCGCCACCGCGCCGAGGCCCGGGGAGTCCCGTTCGCCGTGGCCGCGGACCGGCGCGTGGTGCTGCGCCCCCTGGTCGAGACCGGTGTCGCCGACCTGCTCGTGCTGCGCCCCGAGGCGCCCGAGGCCGTGGTCGCGGCGCGGGAGGCCGGGAGGATCCTGCTCGGCGGCCCTCCGCCCGGCTCCGGGTGAACCGAGGAGCCGGCTGAACCCGCTGGTCCGACCGCTGAATTCCGAACACCTGTTTGCACTCTCCGTCATCAGGGCACTCGACAGTGGTCCCCTGGTGCGACCGGAGGTAGGTCCGTGTCACAGTCGGTAAGCGAGAACGTGGTGGCCGGCCGGTACCGGCTCATCGAGCCGATCGGGCTGGGCGGTATGGCCGAGGTCCACCGCGCCTGGGACACGCTCCTGCGGCGGCACGTCGCGGTCAAGCTGTTCCAGCCGGGGTTCGACCCCGAAGCCGCCCGGCGGTTCGACAACGAGGTCCGCGTCCTGGCCGGGCTCTCCCACCCCGGGCTGGTCTCCGTCTACGACGCCGACACCGGCGCGGACGCCCCGTTCGTCGTGCTTCGGCTGGTCGAGGGCGAGACCCTGCGCGAGCGGATCGCCCGCGGACCGCAGCCCGTCGAGGACGTGCGCCGGCTCGGCGCCCGGCTGGCCGACGCGCTGGCGCACGTGCACTCCCACGGCCTGGTGCACCGCGACGTCAAGCCGTCCAACATCCTGCTCGACCACGAGGACAACCCCTACCTCGCCGACTTCGGCCTGGTCCACCTGACCGGCGCCACCCGGCTGACGCGCACCGACCAGTTGGTGGGCACCGCCGCCTACCTCGCCCCGGAGCAAGTGCTCGGCCGGGACGTCGACGACCGGGCCGACGTCTACGCCCTCGGGCTGGTCCTGCTGGAGTGCCTGACCGGGCGGCGCGAGTACGGGGGCGGCGACGTCGAGTCCGCGATCGCCCGCCTGCACCGCCCACCGGTCCTGCCCGAGCACCTGCCGCCCGACGTCGAGCGGCTGCTGTCGCGGATGACCGCCACGTCGGCGGACGAACGGCCCTCCTCGCACGACTGCGCGGAGGCGCTGGGCGCGGAAGTCCCGGGAGCGGGGTTCCCGGTCGCCCCTCCGGCCGCCGGCACCGTCCTGATGATCGCCGACACCGCCGATGCCACCGACACCGCAGGCGCCTCTGCCGCCGCCGCGGCCGGTCCCCCGGCGGACGCCGCGGCCACCGCCGAGGCCGGTCCCGCAGGCGCTGTCGCGGCCGATCCCGCGGCAACCGCCGCACCAGGCACCGCAGCCACTACCGCACCCGGCGCCGCAGCGGCTGCCGCAGCGGGCGCCCCGCCGAACGCCACAGCCGGCACCACGCCCAGCTCCGCACCCGGCACCACGCCGGCCCCTGCCGCCAACCCCGTTGTGGATCGCGGGGCCAACCCCGCCGCCACCCCCGCACCTAACGTCGCCGCCAACCCCACCGCCGCCAACCCCACCACCGCCACGGCCCACCTCGCGCCGAGCACCGGGACCACCGCCCCGGAAGGCCCGCCCCGGCACGAGCGGCGCATGCCGCGCAAGGCGCTCCTCGCCTCGGCCGGCGCGCTGCTCGTCGGGGCGGTCGCCATCACCACGGCCGCGACCTCGGCCCACGACCCGGCGAACTCCTCCCCCACCTCCTCCACCGCGCCCGCGGCCCCGCACGCCTCCTCCGCGCCGCCGGCCGACCCCGGCTCGCCGCGGCAGGTGGTCGACCGCCGGCAGGTGGCGGTCACGACCGAGGTGACCGGAGCGCCGCAGCAGACCACCACGCCTCAGGGGGAAACGACGTCCGCGACGGTGCCCACCACCACCGCCGAGTCGACGGCGCCCGTCACGGAACCCGGCACCGACCTCACCTCGGCGCCGGCCGTCACCACCCCGCCGCAGCAGACGTCGGACCCGGTGGTCCCGACCACCGAGGACTCCGGCGGCAACACGGAGACCGGTGAGCCGACCGCGCCGAACGTGCCGACCGCGCCGGCCCAGAGCGACTGACCGGCGGGTCCGGGCGACGCGCGGCACAACGGAATCGGTTCCGCACGCGCGACTTTTCCCTTGTAACACCGGGGTTTCCGGGATCACTTACGGTAGGAGGGTATGGTACGTTCGGTGACCGAGGCTTTTCGGGCACCACCGCAGGGGAGTCGATGTGAGTCGATGTCCGCGACCCACGACCGCGAACCGGACCGCCCGCCCCTGCCCACGTGAAGTGGCATCCCCATCACCCCCTCGGGCGTGGTGGACGTGACGGGCCATGGGTGGACGGGGTGAAACCGAGCACCCGCCCGTAGAAGACGAGTTCGGCCTCCAGGCACGCCCGCACGGTCCTCGCCCCCTTGAAGCCGTGGGACTCGTCCGCGAAGGCGATGTACTGGTGATCGATGCCGTGCGCCACGAGTTCCCCGATCAGGGCGACGGCCTGGCTCGGCGGCACCACCGGGTCGCGCAGTCCCTGGAGCAGCAGCAGGGGGCAGGTCCCCGCGGTGACGTGGCCCAGCGGCGACCGGGTCCGGTAGAGGTGCGCGCCGGTCGCCGACGGACCGATCAGCGAGTCGAAGTAACCCGCCTCGAAGTCGTGGGTGTGCTTGGCGAGGGATTCCACGTCGGTGACGCCGAAGTAGGACGTGGCCGCCGCGAACACGGCGCCGTGCCGGGGGATCCC
>NZ_JBHWIE010000382.1:0-6436 GCF_042732085.1 Actinosynnema sp. NPDC059797 | reverse complement strand
CAGCGCCCGGCCCGCTCGGCGTCGAGGCCGTCCTCGTCGACACGCCCGCGCCCGGCTTCCGGGGCGAGCTGCTGCCGATCGTGGGGCTGCGCGGCGTCCGGATCAGCGAGCTGGTCTTCGACGGCGTGCGGATCGACCCGGCCGACGTGCTGGGCGCCGACCGCAAGCCCAGCCGCCGCGGTTTCCTCGGCGCGCGGCAGACCCTGACGACCTACCGGCCGTCGCTGGCCGCGATGGCCGTCGGCGTCGCCGACGCCGTGCTGGACTACGTGCGCGCCGAGCGGACCGCCCTGCCCACCGCGGACGAACTGCGGGTGGCGGACCTGGCGGGCCGGGTCCGGGTGGCCCGGTGGCGGGTCCGCGAGGTGGCCGCCGCGCTGGACGCGGGCCGCCCGGACGCGCACAAGACCTCGGCCGCCAAGCTGACCGCGACCCGGCTGGCCGAGGAGGCCACCCTGCTCGCGGTCGACCTGCTCGGGCCGACGGCGCTGCTGGAGCACCCGTGGCTGGACAAGACCTACCGGGACGTGCGGGCCTTCGAGTTCATGGAGGGCTCCGGCGACATCCACCGGCTGCTGGTGTTCCAGGGCGCCCTGCGCGACCCGGGCGGTGGCGCGTGACGGGGGTCGGTGTCGAGGCGCCGGAGCGGTCGTTGACCGGCGTGGCGAGGCGCATGGCGGTCAGCCTGACCGCGATGACCACGGCGGGCACCGTGCTCCAGCTCGCGGTGACGGCGTTCCTGGGCCACCTCGGCGGCGACGCGCTGTACCTGCGGTCGGTGTACGTGCCGTTCGGGTTCGTCAGCCTGGCGGTCAGCGAGGGGGTGGCGGTCGCCGTGCAGGTGTCGGCGTCGACCCTGCACCGGCGGGGCGACACCGCGCGGATCGGCGGCGTGCTGGTGCTGATGACGGCGCTCGGCGTCGGCGGGTTCGGCGCGCTCGCGCTGCTGGTGCTGGCCGCCTCCGGCCCGCTGGAGGCGCTGCTGGCGGTGCCGGCGGGCAGCCGTGACGCCGTCCGGGCCTTCCTGGTGGCGCTGCTCGCGGCCAACGGCCTGACCATGCTGCCGATGCTCGCGGGCGCGGCGTTGCGCGGCGTGGGCCGGGCCGCGGCGGCCGCGCGCCTCGCGGTGGTGTCCACCGCGCTGACCATCGGCGCGGTGCTCGCGGCGCAGCAGCTGTGGGACCTGGGCGCGATGAGCGTCCCGGTCGGGTTCGCGGCGGGCTCCGTCCCGCTCGGCGTCCTGTCCTGGGTGCTCGTCCGCCGGAGCGGGGTCGTGCCGGGGTGGCCCGCGGACCCGGCGCCCGCGCTGCGCCTGCTCCGGGAGGTGGCGCTGCCGGTCGCCGGGTCGTTCCTGGTGCTGTCCGGCGCGTCGCTGGGCTACCTGTGGCTCATCCGCGACGGCGGGGTGGCCGGGGTGACCGGGTTCGGGCTCGGGCAGACGGTCCAGATGTTCCTGGTCGTGCCCGCCATCGCGATCGGCTCGGCGGTCGCGATCACCGTGACGCTGCACGGCGAGGAGGCGCGCGCGAACGCCTTCCGGCTGCTGCTGCGCCTCGCCGTGCCCGCCTACGCCGGCATCGGCGTGGCGGTGTTCCTGCTGCGCGGGCCGCTCGTGGATCTGCTGACCACCGACCCCGCGGTGCGCGAGGTCGCGGTCGGCTACCTCGGCGTGATCGGCCCGTCGCTGGCGGCGCTGGGCATCACCCTGACCCTGCTCACCTACCTGGAGCAGGCCGGTCGCGCCGTGGCCGCGCTGGTGCTGAACGTGACGTTCTTCGCCGCGGTCCTGGCGCTGGGCGCCGCCCTGCCGGACCCGCTGCACGCGCGCTCGCTGGTCGTGCTCCTGGCGCTGGCCAACGTCGCCGGGTGCGCCTGCGTCCTGCTCAGCGCCCGTCCACTGCTGCGCGAGCGGAAAGGCGTGCCGGCATGAGGATCGGTGTCGACCTCGCCCGGGTGGGCGAGCTGGACGGGTTGCTGCCCCGGCCGTGGTTCCGCCGGTACTTCTTCACCGCGGACGAGCTGCGGCAGGCGGGCGACCTGGCCGCGCCGCGGGCGGCGGAGTTCCTCACCGGGCGGTTCGCGGCGAAGGAGGCGGTGCTCAAGGTCCTGGGGCGCGGGCTGTTCGAGGGCGTCTCGCCGAGGGACATCGAGGTGGTCCGGCAGGACTCGGGCGAGCCCGGCGTCCGGCTGTCCGGCGGCGCGCGGGACGCCGCCGAGCGCGTCGGCGTGACCTCGATGACGGTGTCCATCGCGCACAAGGGCCCGGACGTCGTCGCCGTGGCGATCGGGGCGGTGCGGTGACCGCGCCGCACCGCCCCGGGCCCGCGCCGGCCGAGGAGCTGGACGGGCTGCTCGACGACGTGCGCCGGGCGGGCCGGCGGCTGGACGCGCTGACCCCGCTCGACGACGCCACGCTCTGGGCCGCCCGGTGCGCCCTGGACGCCTCCGCCCTGCTGTTGCAGGCGTACCACGATGCCAACCCCGAAACGGCGTTGGAGGCGGTCGCCGCCTCCCGCGCGAGCGTGGTCGCGGCGACCGACGCCGTTCGAACGAGCAGGGAGAGACCAACATGAGCGAAGCCGGTGGGCGGCCCTCGGTCGTCCTGGGCTACAGCGGGTTCGACGGCTCCGCCGAGTTCAAGCGGGCGCACTTCCCGGACCTCCCCGACAGCGAGGCCAGGCTGTTCCAGGGCCTGGACGCCGCCGCCGCGCTCGTCGTGGACGGCGAGCTGGTGGCCGCCGTCCAGCAGGAGCGGTACTCGGGCGTGAAGTTCGACCACTCCTTCCCCGTCGAGGCGGTCCGCGCGTGCCTGGGCATCGCGGGCGTGCCCGCCGCCGACGTGGACGAGGTGCGGCACGGCTTCGACTACGGCATGACCCGGGTGCTCTCGCTCGGCGACGAGCTGAGCCGGCGGCGGTACGAGGAGGTGTACCGCCCGGAGCGGCAGACGTCGCTGCTGCGCCGGCACCTCCCGGAGCTGGCCCGCCTGTCGGTCCGCCCGGTGCGCCACCACTACGCCCACGCGCTGACCGCCGCCGTGCCGAGCGGGTTCGACGAGGCGCTCGTCGTCGTGCTCGACGGCATGGGCGAGGTGCACGCGGTGAGCGTGTACCGGTGGGCGGGCGGCGAGCTGACCCGGTTGGCCGCGCTGGACTTCCGCAGCAGCCTGGGGCTGTTCTACACGGTGATGACCATGCACCTCGGCTTCTGGCCCAACAGCGACGAGTACAAGGTCATGGCCATGGCCGCGTCCGGCGACGCCGGGCGGTTCGCCGCCGCCATGGGCGAGGCGGTCGTGCTGGGCCCGGACGGCCGCTTCGACATCCCGCTGCTCCAGCACAACCGCGACCAGCTCGGCAAGGAGACGTTCGCGGCGAGCAGGCGGTGGCTGGCCGAACAGGGCTGCCCGCCGGCCCAGGGCGAGTGGTCCCAGGTGCACTTCGACCTCGCCGCCGCGGGCCAGCGCCGGCTGGAGGAGGCGCTGACGCACCTGGTGTCGCACTGGGTGTCCCGGACCGGGTTGCGGCGCGTGGCGTTCGCGGGCGGGGTGGCGCTCAACTGCGTGGCCGTCGGCAAGCTCGCCGCGTCGGGCCTCGTGGACGGCCTCTACGTGCAGCCCGCCGCCGGCGACGAGGGCACGGCGGTCGGCGCGGCGCTGCTCGGCGCGGACCTGCGCCGCGCGGCCGAGCGCTACCCGGTGAGCACCTTCCTCGGGCCGGACGTGGACTCCGACCGCGTGCCCGCCGGCCACCCGTACTTCACCGTCGAGCCGGCGGACCCGGAGGCGGTGGTCGCGCGCCTGCTGGCCAAGGGCCTGGTGGTCGGGTGGGCGCAGGGCCGGCTGGAGTTCGGGCCGCGGGCGCTGGGCAACCGCAGCATCCTGGCCGACCCGCGCCGGCGGGAGACGCGGGACCGGGTGAACGCCGCGGTGAAGTTCCGGGAGGGCTTCCGGCCGCTCGCGCCGATCGTGAAGTCCGAGTGCGCCACGCGGTTCTTCCACGTCCCGGCGGGCACGAACATGCGGCACATGACCATCGCGGTGCCGGTGCGCGCGGACCGCGCCCACGAGATCGCCGCCGTGGTGCACGACGACGGCACCGCGCGGGTGCAGGTGGTGCACGCCGCCGAGCAGCCGCGCCTGTGGCGGGTCCTGGACGAGTTCGAGCGGCTCACCGGCGTCGGCGCGCTGATCAACACCTCGCTGAACGTGAAGGGCCAGCCGACCGCCCGGTCCGCGAGCGAGGCGTTCCGCACCTTCGACGGCTCCCGGCTGGACGTGCTGGTCGTCGGCAAGTCGCTGTACGCCAAGGACTGGGCGGTGCCCGAGGTGCTGGAGGCGGTGGCGAGGGTGGCCGAGCCGGTGGCCACGGCCTAGCCGGTCGGGGCGGGTCCCGCGCCGGGCCCGCCCCCGCACCTCACCCCGGCTGCCGGTTCGCCCGCGGGCGCGCGGGCTGGTCGAGGAGCGCGGCCGCGCGCACGCCCGCCTGGAACCGGCTGACCGAGTCCAGGTTCTGGATCAGCGCCGCGATGTGGCGGCGGCAGGTGCGCACGGACATGCCGAGGTGCCGCGCCACGCCGTCGTCGGTGAGGCCCTTGGCCATCAGCCGGGCGATGGCCCGGTGCAGGTCGCCCACCGCCCCGGCGTAACCGGGCTCGGCGGCGCTGAACGGCGTGGCGTCCTCCCAGTGCTGGTTGAACATCTCGATGACGAACCGCACCACGCCGCGGTCGTCGACCCGCCGCGCCGTCGGCTGCTGCCCGTCGGACGCCGGCAGGTCGAGCAGGACGGCCAGGGACTCGTCGAACACCACGGCGGCCCGCGCGAGGCTGCTGCGGGTGCGGATCTGCGCGCCGCCCTCGAGCAGCCGCCTGGCCTTGGCGCGGGCGGCGAACCCCGCCCGGCTGTGGTGCGGGCAGACCACGCGGATCGCGACGCCGCGGTCCAGCACGTCGTAGCAGGTCTCCAGCAGCTCGTCGAGGAAGTCCTCGTCGTGGTGGCTCGGCCGCAGCACCACCAGCTCGTCGCGGCAGGCCTGGCTCGCCAGCGCGAACAGGCCCCGGATCTCCGCCGCGCCGCTCACCCCGTCGATGCGGCCGACCCCCTCCCCGTCCCCCGGCGACCGGGTGATCGCCTCGACCCGCTCCCGGTACCGGTCTGCCAGCTCCTGCCACTGGTAGATCGACCGCTCGACCGGGGCGACCAGCGCGCTCACCGCCCGCTGCGGGGCGGTCGGCAGGAGGCGGCCGTCGGCGTCGGTGCGGAGCAGGTGGAGTTCGACGAGCCTGGCGACCGCGAGGCACACGTCCGCGAGGGACGCGCCCAGCTCGGCCGCCGCGCCCTCCGGGGAGGCGATGGCGCCCCGGCGGACGGCGTGGTCGTACACCCGGGCCTCCAGCCCCTCGGCCGATCCCGGTCCGCCACCGCCCGGACCCGCCGAGCCCCCTCGGTCGACCTGGTCATCGATCACCCCGCCACTATTGGGTCATCCGCGCCCGATGTACAGCGGGAACCCGCGCCGGGAGCCGGTCCCGGTGCGGGTTCCCGAGCGCGGTTCAGCGGTTGGCGTCGTCGCGCGCCAGGTGCAGCCACCCGAGCAGCAACGCGCCGCCCGCCCAGGCGAGCAGGGTGACCACCGAGGACGTCCGGGTCATCCCCGGCACCTCCCCGATCAGCAGGAACGCCGCGCCGGAGCCGGGCAGGACCCGGGCGGCGGCGGACGCCCACTCCTGGCCGGTGTTGTGGAGCACCAGCGGGAGGACCAGCATCAGCAGGAACACCGCCACCAGCGTGCCCGCGGTGTTGCGCAACAGGAAGCCGAGCCCGACCGCGACGGCGGAACCGGCCGCGAAGGCGAACGCGACGACGGGCAGCACCTCCGCGCCCCGCGCCAGGGTCAGGTCGAGCACCGGCCGGGCCGCGGCGAAGGCCGTGAGGGCGGCGGCCAGGGCCAGCAGCACGCCGAGGACCGTGGCCACCGACACCGCCACGGCCGTGCGGGCGAGGAACAGGGCACCGCGCCGCGGCGTCCACTGGAGGGTCGGCACGATCCCGCCGGTGGCGTAGTCGGACGTCACCGCGGCCAGGGCGAGCGCGAGGAGGCCGAACTGCCCCGGCAGGACCGGCACGGTCGCCGCGGTCCACGCCGAACCGCCCGGCGACGGGTCGGGGCTCGCCGCCGCCTCGACGCCGGCGATGGCCGCGATGCCCACCATCACCGCGGCGGACCCGGCCAGGAACCACCAGGTGGCCTTGACCGTCCACAGCCGCGTCCACTCGGCCGCGCAGGCGCGGGCGAACACGCGGACCGGGGTCGCCGTCGCCGTCGCCGTCATCGCGCCACCTCCGCCACGCGCTCGGCGCCGCCGCCGCGGTACTCGACGCTGTCGCCGGTCAGCTCCACGTAGGCGTCCTCCAGGGAGTGGCGCACCTCCGACA
>NZ_JBHWIE010000381.1:0-6461 GCF_042732085.1 Actinosynnema sp. NPDC059797 | reverse complement strand
GGGCGCGGAGGGCGTGGCGCGGTTGCGGGTGGACTGGCGGACGGGGGCGAGCAGCAAGTCGAGCGTGGTGGTGTGCGGTGAGGTGGAGGTGTGGTTGGACCACACGGCGATGACGGGGTTCGCGTGCCGGGGTGGCGAGTTGCTGGCGTCGTGGGGGAGTGACGGTCGGACGCCGCGGAAGGTCGCGCACTACCGGCCGTTGTACGCGAGCCTGTTGTCGGGTCGGCCGGACCCGGTGCTGGGGTTCGAGGTGGCGTCGGCGTTGACCGCGCTGCACGCGGGTGCCGGCGGGTGAGGCCGGTGGGGTGGTGGCGCGTCCGGGGTGGTCAGTCGCGCTGCTGGGTCCACCAGCGGCGGCCGGCGTCGCCGAGGGTGGAGATGGGGTCGTAGTAGGGGTGGCGGCGGTCGAGGGCCTGGTCGTCGTCGAGTTCGATGCCGGTGCGGTAGTTCTTGGTCCAGTAGGAGATGCCGAGGTCGCGGTCGTAGTCGTGGAGCTGGTGGACCCAGCGCTTGCCGACGTAGGGGACGTCGCAGACGATGCGCGGGGTGGCGTAGCCGGGCAGGTAGCCCATGATGGCGTGCTGGAGCGCCTGTGCTTCCCAGACGGCGAGGCGCCAGTGCTCGGCGTTGGGGATCATGTCGCACATGTAGAAGTAGTAGGGCAGCACGTTGGCCTCGCCCTGGAGGGCGAAGCAGAGGTCGAGCAGGTCGTCGGGGGTGGCGTTGACGCCCCGCATGAGCACGCCCTGGTTGCGCACGTCGCGGACGCCGACTTCGAGGGCGGTGCGGGCGGCTTCGGCGACCAGGGGGGTGACCGACTGGGCGTGGTTGACGTGGGTGTGGATGGCGAGGTTGACGCCGCGGCGGGCGGCGGTGCGGGCGACGCGTTCGAGTCCTTCGACGACCTTGGGCTGGAGCCAGTGCTGGGGTAGTCCGGCGAGGGCCTTGGTGGCCAGGCGGACGTCGCGGACGGTGTCGATGTCGAGCAGCCGCATGAGGAAGTGCTCCAGTTGCGCCCAGGGGACGTTGGCGACGTCGCCGCCGGAGACGACGACGTCGCGGACGCCGGGGGTGCGCTTGAGGTAGTCGATCATGCGGTCCTGGCGGTCGACGGGTTTGAGCGCGAGCTTGTGCTTGGCGACCTGGGGGGTGGAGTTGCCGACGAGGTCCATGCGGGTGCAGTGGCCGCAGTACTGGGGGCAGGTGGAGACGAGTTCGGCGAGGACCTTGGTGGGGTAGCGGTGGGTGAGGCCTTCGACGACCCACATCTCGGCTTCGTGGAGGGAGTCGCGGGTGGAGTGGGGGTGGCTGGGCCAGTCGGGGTCGCGGTCGGAGGCGACGGGGAGCATGTAGCGCCGGATGGGGTCGGCGAGGAAGGCGGCGGTGAAGCCGTCGGGGTCGAGCGGGGCGTCGGGTGCGGTGGTGTTGAGCATCTGGGGCGGGACCAGCATGGACATGGTGGCCAGGTGGTGCTGGTCGGAGGCGAGGTCGTCGTAGAAGCGGTCGGTGAGCAGGTCGCCGGTGACGTCCCGGAGTTGCTTGGGGTTCTTGACGCAGTGGGCGCGCTGCCACTGGGCGTCGCGCCACTGGGCGTCGGTGACGTGGCGCCAGCCGGGGAAGCGGCGCCAGTCGGGTTCGACGAGTTCGCGGCGCGTGTAGGTGTAGGGCTGGGGGGTGGCCGTGACGGGGGCAACTTCGTGCAGCGCAGTCATCCATACTCCCTACAGCGTGAGTGGCCTGAAGATATGCTGCCAGAAGGCCGGTTCGGCGTAAATATTTCGGCCGGGAGCGTTTTGGGGTGCTCGTGCGTTGAGTGGGGTATGCGCGTGTTCGCGGTACTGGTGATCGGCCTGGCCGTCGAGGTGACCGCCCTGGTGGCGGCCTTCGGCGCCTGGGGCCCGCTGACGACCCTCGGGCTGCTGCTGTTGGGCGGCGTGGCGGGTTCGGTGCTGTTGCGGCGGGAGGGGACGCGGGCGCTCGGCGCGTTCTCCGAGGCGCTGCGGACCCGGCGGGCGCCGCACCGGGAGGTGGCCGACGGCGTGCTGATCGCCGCGGCGGCGTTCCTGATCATCGTGCCGGGCTTCGTCAGCGACGTCGCGGGCCTGCTCCTGCTGTTCCCGCCCGTGCGGCGGCTGATCGGCGGGCGGATGGCGCGGCGGGCGGAGCAGCGGGAGCGGGAGATGGTGCTCAACCTGCGTTACGGGCGCGACCCGAGGGCCGGTGGCGCGGTGGTCGACGGGGCCGTGATGGAGGGCGCGGTCGTCGACGGCGCGGTGGTCGAGGGTGACGTGGTGGACGTGCGGCCCGAGGCGTCCCGGCGGCCCGAGCTGCGCTGACGCCCGCCGCGGCCGGGTGGGTGTCGCCGAAGCGGACGTTGGGTACGTGAAGCGGCATGACGGTCATCGGTGTGCACGCCTCGCACGAACAGGTCCACCCCAGCGCGCTCCTGGCCGCCGTCCAGCGGGCCGAGCAGGTCGGCTTCGACGCGGCGATGTCCTCGGACCACTTCTCGCCGTGGAGCACCCGGCAGGGGCAGTCCGCGTTCGCCTGGTCGTGGCTGGGCGCCGCGCTCCAGTCCACGGGGCTGCCCTTCGGCGTGGTCAACGCGCCCGGCCAGCGCTACCACCCGGCGATCATCGCCCAGGCCATCGGCACGCTCGGCGCGATGTACCCGGGCCGGTTCTGGGCGGCGCTGGGCAGCGGCGAGGCCAGCAACGAGCACATCACCGGCGAGGTGTGGCCGGACAAGGCCACCCGCAACGCGCGGCTGCGCGAGTGCGTCGAGGTGATCCGGGCGCTGCTGCGGGGTGAGGAGGTCACCCACCGGGGGCTGGTGACCGTGGACCGGGCCAGGGTGTGGACCCTGCCGGAGGAACCGCCGCCGCTGATCGGCGCGGCGGTGAGCGAGGAGACCGCCCGCTGGTGCGCGGAGTGGGCCGACGGGCTGATCACGGTCAACGCGCCCGTCGAGCGGCTGGAGCGGATGCGCGACGCCTACCGGGAGGCGGGCGGGAAGGGCAAGCTGCACCTGCAGGTGCACCTGAGCTGGGCGGAGTCCGAGCAGGAGGCGGTCGCGCTGGCGCACGAGCAGTGGCGCAGCAACGTGTTCGCCCCGCCGGTGTGCTGGGACCTCGACCTGGCCGAGACCTTCGACATCGTCTCCGAGCACGTCACCGTCGAGCAGGTGGCGAACGTGGTCAACATCTCCACCGACCTCGGCCGGCACGCCAAGGTCCTGCGCGAGTACGCCGACCTGGGCTTCGACGAGATCTACCTGCACCACGTGGGCCGCGAGCAGGAGCGGTTCCTGGACGCCTTCGGCGAGCACGTGCTGCCGGAGGTGCGGGCGTGAAGCTGACCCGCACCGCGGACCTGTGGTGGAAGAACGCCGTCGTCTACTGCCTGGACGTGGAGACCTTCCACGACTCCGACGGCGACGGCTACGGCGACTTCCGGGGCCTGATCCAGAAGATCGACCACCTGCACCGGCTGGGCGTGACGTGCCTGTGGCTGATGCCGTTCTTCCCCACGCCCGACCGCGACGACGGCTACGACATCACCGACTTCTACAACGTCGACCCGCGGCTGGGCACGCTGGGCGACTTCGTGGAGTTCGTGCGCACCGCCCGCGACCGGGGCATGAGGGTGATCGCCGACCTGGTGGTCAACCACACCTCGAACCAGCACCCCTGGTTCCAGGAGGCCCGCGACCCCGACTCGCCGCGGCACGACTGGTACGTGTGGGCCGACGAGAAGCCGGCGAACGCGGACGAGGGCATCGTCTTCCCCGACAAGGAGAAGTCGCTGTGGACCTACGACCGCAAGGCGGGCAGGTACTACCTGCACAAGTTCTACCGGCACCAGCCCGACCTGAACGTGGCCAACCCGGCGGTGCGCGACGAGATCGCCCGCGTCATGGGCTTCTGGATGGAGCTGGGCCTGTCGGGGTTCCGCGTGGACGCGGTGCCGTTCCTGCTGGAGGCGCCGGTCGAGGCGCTGCCCGACCCGCACGACTACCTCGGTGACCTGCGGGCGTTCCTGTCGCGGCGCAACGGCGAGGCGGTGCTGCTGGGCGAGGTGAACCTGCCCTACACCGAGACGATGAAGTTCTTCGGCGACAACGACGGGGTCGGCGACGAGCTGCACATGTGCTTCGACTTCATCGGCATGCAGCAGATGTTCCTGTCGCTGGCGCGCCAGGAGGCCAGCCCGCTGGCCCACGCGCTCAAGGAACGGCCGCAGCCGCCGCGCGACTGCCACTGGGCGACGTTCGTGCGTAACCACGACGAGCTGACCCTGGACAAGCTGACCGTGCCCGAGCGCCAGGAGGTCTTCGACGCCTTCGGCCCGGAGGAGGACATGCAGCTCTACGGGCGGGGGCTGCGCCGCCGCCTGCCGTCGATGCTGGGCGGCGACCTCAAGCGGGTCAAGATGGTCTACAGCCTGCTGTTCTCCCTGCCGGGCACCCCCGTGCTGTTCTACGGCGAGGAGGTCGGCATGACCGAGGACCTGTCGCTGGAGGGCCGGGAGGCCGTGCGCACCCCCATGTGGTGGGACGCCGCCGCCGAGCAGCGCCGCGACCCCGACTCGCTGCTGTCGTGGGTCCGCCTGCTGGTCGAGCGCTACCGGGAGTGCCCGGAGCTGGCGTGGGGGGAGTTCCAGGTGCTCGACACCGCCGAGCCGTCGGTGCTGGCCCACCGCTGCGACATCGACGGCGGCACCGTGTTGGCCGTGCACAACCTGGCCGGCCGCGACGCCACCGTGGAGATCGACGGGCTCGAGGGCGAGCTGACCGACCTGCTGGTGGACGGCACCGTGCCGGTGAAGGACGGCGTGGCCCGGGTGGAGCTGGGCCCCTACGACTGCCGCTGGTTCCGCCAGGGCTAGCCGCGGGCGTCCGGCGCCCCCACCTCCTCCTCCGGGGGCGTCGGATGTCGGTGGCCGGGTCCGGCGCCGGCCCCACGCGGCGAGAGCCCCGGATCGACGGCGAGGGCCCCGCGTTCCGGGGGGAACGCGGGGCCCCGGTGCGCGTCGCGGTCAGCAGCCGCCGCAGTTGTAGTAGGTGACGTCCCAGTGGTTGCCCTCCAGGTAGTAGATGTTCACGGAGCCCGACTGCCACTTGCTGCCGCCGATGGAGGTGAAGGTGTTCTTGACGTAGGAGTCGAGGCAGCTGGAGAGCCGGTAGTCCAGCTTGTAGCCGTTCCAGTGGCTGTAGGTGCCGCTGGCGTGGCCGGTCTCGGTGCCGCCGGTGATGGTCAGGGCGCAACCGGTGGCGCGCTTGAGGGTTTCCGCGCCCTGGATGGTGGTCAGGTTGACCTGCTCGAACGAGGTGCAGGTCGAGTTGTACCGGTCGCTGCACCCGCCGCTGGAGGTCCAGGAGATGCCGGCGGTGCGCAGGCGGGAGGTGGCCTGGGCGTGGGTCAGCTTGGTGACCAGCGCGGTGACCGGGGTGTCGGCGGCGGGCTGGAACACCGGCTCCCGGTCGGCGGGGGCGGCCGAGGCGGAGGTGGCGCCGGCGACGGTGAGCAGTGCGGCGGCCGCGGCGACGAGCGCGGCGCGGAACCTGCTGGTGCGCATGGTTGTCCTTTCGGCGGGCAGCCCTCGTGGACCCGGGGTCGGCCGGGTCGAGAGCAGGGTGGGCTACGGGACACCCGCGGCCGTCGGAGTGCGAGGGCGGCGGCCGCGGGAGGGACGTCCCGCGCGACACGTTACGAGCCGGCGGCTTCCCGCACAGCGGCCAAGTGGGAGATTTTCCGCCTGTTCGCGTCGAGGTAACGTCACGCGTTCGGCACACCGAACCCGCCCCGGCTCGGGGATCAGGTGAGCCGGTAGCCGTGGGCGGGGCGGTTGGCCATGCCGTAGCGGGGCTGCACCTCGGCCTTGCCGACGCTGACCAGGTGCTCCAGGTACCGCCGGGCGCTGACCCGCGACAACCCGGCCCGCTCGCCGACCTCCTGCGCCGACAGGTCGCCCGTGGTGGTCCGCAGCGTGTCCAGCACCAGCCGCAGCGTCACCGCCGACAGGCCCTTGGGCAGCGCGCTGCGCGGCCGGTGCTGCAGCAGCTGGTCCACCTCCTCCTGGTCCAGCCACGGCCCCAGCCGCCGCACCTCGGCGCGGCGCGCCAGGTACTCCCGCATCCGGTCCAGGAACGCGGTCCGGGTGAACGGCTTGACCAGGTAGTGGTCGACGCCGCGGGACATCGCCTGCCTCACGGTCTCCCGCTCGCGCGCCGCGGTCACCGCGATCACGTCCACCTGCGGCCCGGACCGCGACCGCAGCCGCGCCAGCACCTCCAGCCCGGAGATGTCGGGCAGGTGGATGTCCAGCAGCACCAGGTCCGGCCGCAGCGACTCCACCGCGCGCAGCGCCTCCGCGCCGCCGTGCGCCTCGCCGACCACGGTGAACTCCGGCAGCGACGCCAGGAACCCGCGGTGCACGGCGGCGACCGCGAAGTCGTCGTC
>NZ_JBHWIE010000380.1:0-6463 GCF_042732085.1 Actinosynnema sp. NPDC059797 | reverse complement strand
CTTCTACATGTTCCTGATCCTGTTCCAGAGCAGCCTGATGTTCACCACCGCGCACACGAACCGGTGGTGGACGCTCGGGCTGGAGCTGATGGTGGCCCTGCACGGCACGCTGGTCGCGGTGATGAACTCGGGTCCGGACGGGATCTGGCCCATGTTCCTGTTCGGGTTCGTCGGCATCTTCGTGATCACCCAGATGCACGGGGTCGGGCTGAGCGCGGCGACGCGGTGGTGGGTCGCCGGTGCGATCGGCGTGGCGGCCCTGGGCGTCTACGCGTGGCGCGGGTACGACCGGATCGACGAGGTCGTGCGCATCCCCGCCATCGAGTACCTGCTGGTGGCCGTGCTCGCGCTGCTGGTCTGGGCGCCGCTGCGGCTGGCGCGGGCGGCGCGCCGGTGATCCGCGCCGTGCCGGCCCTGGCGTGTCCGCCCGCGCCGGCCTGACCGCGTGGTCGATCTCGGGTTCGGCGGACGGGCTCACCACGCCCGCCGACGTCGAGGCGGCCCGGCCGCTGCTGCCCGCCGACACGCGCCACGAGGTGGTGCCGGGCGCGGTGCACGCGCACTTCGGCGAGTACGGCGAGCAGCCGGGCGACGGCACCCCGACCACGTCGCGGGAGGTGGCACGGGCGCGGATCGTGGCGGCGAGCGCGGCGGCGCTGCGGGAGCTGGTCCGCGGCGGGCCGGGCGGAGACTGACCGAGCGGAGACCACCGGAGCGGGGACCACCGGAGCGGGGACCACCGGAGCGGGGACCGACCCGGCGGAGACCACCCAGGCGAGGACCACCCAGGCGAGGACCAACCTGGCAGGGATCACCCGGTTGGGGTTTCGCCCGGAGCGGAACAGCGGCCCCGGGAGGCCCGGCAGGGGCCAGGATGACTGGTATGGCGGACATCCTCCCCTTCCACCAGAAGCACGCCTCCACGCCGGAGCGCGAGCCGGACCCGCTGTGGCGCGAGGTGCTGGGCCGGAGCCTGCGCACGGCCAGGGAGGAGCGGGGCAGCCGCCTCGTCGACGTCGCGGAGCGGGCCGGCATCTCGCCCCAGTACCTGTCGGAGATCGAACGCGGCCGCAAGGAGCCCTCCAGCGAGATGATCGCCGCCGTCACCGGTGCGCTCGGCGTCGACCTGGCCGACCTGCTCATCGGCATCGCGAGCCGGGTCCGGCAGGGCCGCGGCGCGGGTCCCGTCGTCGGACGCCGCCCCGCCGGCCCCGTGGTCGGGCGCCGCCCCTCGGGTCCCGTGCTCCTGGCCGCCTGAGGACCCCTCGGGCCCGGGGTCCCCGAGACCCTCAGGCCCGACCCTCAGGCCCGGCGGTCGAGCACGTGGTCCGCGAGCCCGTAGGCGACGGCGCCGGCCGCGTCGAACACGCGGTCCCGGTCGGTGTCGTGCCGCAGCTGCTCGACGTCGCGGCCGGTGTGCGCCGAGAGGATCTCCTCCAGCTGGGTGCGCACCCGCACGACCTCGTCGGCCTGGAGGATGAGGTCGGGGATGGTGCCGCGCCCCTGCGCCGCGGGCTGGTGCAGCACCACCCTGGTGTGGGGCAGCACGAAGCGGCGCCCGGCCTCGCCCACGGCCAGCAGCACCGCGCCGGCCGCCACCGCCTGGCCGACGCACGTCGTCGTCACCGGCGCCTTGATGTAGCGCATGGTGTCGTACAGCGCGAGCATCGCGGACGGGTCGCCGCCCTCGCTGTTGATGTAGAGGTTGATCTCCCGGTCCGGGTTGTCCGCCTCCAGGTGCAGCAACTGGGCGATCAGCGCGTTGGCCACGCCGGAGTCGATCGCGGTGCCGAGGTAGACGATCCGCTCGGACAGCAGGTGCGAGTAGACGTCCATGATCCGCTCACCGTTGGTGCTGCGGGTGATGACGTTGGGGATGGTGTACGTGCTCATGCGCGCGCTCCCGCCTTCGGGCCGAGGCCCAGCTCGTGCGTGCGTACGGGCACGACCTGGCCGAGTCCGGTGACGATGTGGTCGATGAAGCCGTAGTCGAGCGCCTGCTCGGCGGTGAACCAGCGGTCGTGCAGCGAGTCGGCGAAGATCCGGTCGAGCGGCTGGCCGGTGTCCTCCGCGATGAGCCTGAGCACGGTGTCCCTGGTGTGCCGCAGGTCGTCCGCCTGCACCTGGACCTCGACCGCCGACCCGCCGATGCCCGCCGAGCCCTGGTGCATCAGGATGCGGGCGTGGGGCAGGGCGAAGCGCTTGCCCGGCGTGCCGGCCGACAGCAGGAACTGCCCCGCGCTGCACGCCAGCCCCAGCGCGAGCGTCGACACGTCGCACGGCACGAGCCGCATCACGTCGCGGATGGCCAGCATCGCGGGCACCGAGCCGCCCGGCGAGTGGATCCACAGCGCGATGTCCTTGTGCGGGTCCTCGCCCGCGAGGGACAGCATCTGGGTGGCGAGCACCGTCCCGTTGTCGTCGTCGAGCCCGCCGTCGAGGACCAGCACGCGCTGGCTGAGGAACCGTTCCCGGAGCCGGTGGTCGAACAGGGGCTGCCTCTCGTTGTTCGTCATGCCCCGACGATGCCGACCGCCCGGCGCCTCTCGCTCGTTCCTCTGCTGTGGGCAGATCAGCCCTCAGCAGGCCGGACCGGGCGGTGCCGGTCGACGGGGGCGCCCCGCTGTTCGCCACCGAGGACGGCGGTGGGATGGGGTACCGGCCGGCGCACACCCCTACTCCACTCCGCCACCACCCCTACTCCCCCGTCGGCGGCGTCGAGGTCCCGATACCGCCGACGACACCCGGCAGCGCGGCGGCCCCGGGCCGGTCGCACCGACCCGCCTGGGAGGATGGGGGTGCTGACCAGGCAGGGCACGGGGAGGTGAGGTCGGTGGCGGAGCCCGGTGGCGGGCGGCGCGACCGCGTCGAGGGCGGCGACCCGGCGTGCCGGCTGTCGCAGGTGTGCCCGGAGTGCGGTTTCCTGGACGACGGCGAACCGCCCGAGGTGTGCCCGCGCTGCGGCGCGGTGATCGCGGACGACACCGACGACGGGGAGTGACCCCAGTCCGCGGTGGTGGCGGCGACGGTGGCGGGCGGGCCGCCGGTGCCGGGCGCGGTGGTCGTGGCGCCGGGTGTGCCGGGCGTGGCCGCCCTGACCGCCGGCTGGGCGCGGGTGCGGTTCCACGCACCCGGCACGGCCCGACCGGCGTCCGCCGCGGATCACCGGGCCGGCCGTGGGACACCGCGCGCGCCCACCGCACCAGGAGATCCGCCACCCGCGGTCGCGCTACCGGTTCCGGGCCGCGAGCGGTACCGCCGCGGCCGCACCGGGCTTCGGCTCCCTTGCCGCCGCACCCGGCGGTCGCCAGGATTCCCCGGGACACCGGATGATCCGTTGGGGGCGGTCGCGATGGGGAACCGATCGACGAGCCGGGTGCTCGCCGCCGCGTTGGTGGGGCTGGGGCTGGTCGCGTCACCGCCGGCCGCCCAGGCCGGACCGGCCGCGGCGGCCTGCACGTGGCAGGGGACCGCGTGGGACCTGCCCGCCGAGGCCAACGGCGGCATGCTGGAGGGCTACAGCGGCAGCCGGTACGCGGTCGGCACCACGGGCAGGTACGTGCCGTTCACCGGCATGGTCGACCCGCGCGGGACGCTGTGGGAGAACGGGGAGGTCGTGCTGCGGGCCGCCGCCGCGACGCCGCGCTACCGCGACGTGAACCCCTCCGGCCTCGTCGTCGGCCACGACGTCGTCGGTGGTGAACTGGTCGCCGTCACCGTCGCCCGCGACGGCCGCGCCACCGCGCTGCCCGGCAACCCGGCCTGGGCCGGCTACTCGGCCGAGCTGGTCACCGACGCCGGTGACGTCGTCGGGTACGCGGACACCGGTACCCGGGACGTCCTGGTGGTGTGGCCGGCCTCCGCTCCCGGCACGTACCGCGAGCTGCCCTCCCCCGACGCCGCCTACCTCGACCCCGTCGACGTGGACCGGCAGGGCCGCGTCGTCGCCCTGGTCGACACCGCGTCGGGCGGCGGCGTGGTGTGGGACACCGACGGCCGGTGGCGCGTGCTCGCCGCGCAGGGCGCCGGCGGCTACAGCACCCCGCGGGCCATCCGCGACGGCCGCGTGGTGGGCTCGCAGGGCACCGACGCCGGGCACGCCGCGACCGAGTGGACCGCGCGGGGCGCGCTGGTCCGCACCTTCCCCGACGCCGCCGCGGCCCAGGCCATCGGCGGCAACGGCACCGTCGGCGGCCGGACCACCGTGAGCGCGGGCCAGCGGACGGTCCTCTGGCGCGACGGCGTGGTCGTCGACCGGCTCTCGGCCGTGCCGTGGAACCACACGCTGCGCTGGATCAGCGACGACGAGAGCACCCTCGTCGGCAGCGAGGGCGGCCGCCCCGTGCAGTACCGCTGCTCCTAGCGCTCCGCCCGCGCGTCCGGCCGCACCCCGTCGGGACCGAACAGGACGAGGAGTTCGACCGCGCCGCCGTCGGCGCTGCCCAGCCAGTGCGGCGCGGACGTGTCGAACTCGGCGGCCTCGCCGGGCGGCAGCGTCAGGTCCCGATCCCCGACCACCAGCCGCAGGCGGCCGTTGAGCACGTACAGCCACTCGAAGCCCCGGTGCGCCTGCGGCGTCGGTTCGAGGGGGTCCGGCCGGGCCGGGATGACCATCTTGAACGCCTGCGTCCCGCCCGGCCGCCGGGACAGCGGCACGAAGACCATCCCGAACCGCCGCACCGGCTTCAGGTGGATCCGGGGGTCGCCGGTGCGCGGCGCGCCGACGAGGTCGTCCAGCGGCACGTCGTAGGCGCGGGCGAGCGGCAGCAGCAGTTCCAGGGTCGCCCGGCGCTGCCCGCCCTCCAGCCGGGACAGGGTGCTCTCCGAGACCCCGGTAGTCGCCGAGAGGTCGGCGAGGGTGATGCCCCGGTCGCGGCGCAGCGCGCGCAGTCGCGGCCCCACCGCGGCGAGCACGTCTTCCTCTCCACCGTTCACGGGACCAACTTGCCACAACGGCAAGATCCCGTGCCAAACCGGTCCGCGCCCGGCGAGGCTGGCCCCACCGCAGCCCCGAACCGAGGACAGGACACATGACCACCGCGTCACGGCCGCCGCGCCGCTCCCGCCGACTCGCGCTCGCCCTCGCCCTCCTGCTCGCCACCGGCGCCACGGCGTGTTCGGCGCCGGCCGCCGACGTCCCCCCGCACGCCGCCGCCACCCGGGACGACCCGCGCTTCGCCGGCGCGTTCCGGCACGGGTTCGCCGACGTGGACGGCGTCCGGATGCACTACGTGACCGGCGGCAGCGGCCCGGCCGTGGTGCTGCTGCACGGCTGGCCGCAGACCTGGTTCGGCTGGTGGCCGATCATGCCGGCGCTCGCCGAGCACCACACCGTCTACGCCGTCGACCTCCCCGGCCTCGGCGACAGCACCGGCTCCCCCACCGGCTACGACAAGGCGACCCTGGCGCGGTACGTGCACACCCTGGTCGCCGACCGGCTCGGCGTGCGCGACGCCTCCGTGGTCGGGCACGACCTCGGCGCCGCCGTGGCGTTCCAGTACGCCTCCCGGTTCCCCGCCGACACCGCGCGCCTCGGCTACCTCGACCTGCCGCTGCCCGGACCCGGCGTCGACGGGCCCACCTACCGCTCGCTGAGCTGGCACATCGCCTTCCACTCGCAGCGGCGGGTCCCGGAGGCGGTGGTCGGCGACGACGTGCGCGAGTACCTGGCGCTGTTCTACCCGCAGGTCTCGTTCGGCGGGACGGCGTTCGGCGGCACCTCGGACCGGTCGCCGTTCAGCGACGCCGAGATCGACGAGTACGCGCGGACCTACAGCCGGCCCGAGGCCCTGTCCGGCGGCTTCGAGCTGTACCGCGCCCTCGACCAGGACGTCCGCGACACCCTGGCGGCGGCGCCGGTGCGCGTCCCGACCCTGGTCCTGGCCGCCCAGGGGCAGGTCGACGCGATCCGGGCCACGGTGGCGCCGCGCCTGACCGACCTCGTGCGGGCGGTGGACGTGCCGAACGCCGGGCACTGGCTGGTCGAGGAGAACCCCGGGTTCGTCACCGAGGAGCTGCTGCGCTTCCTGGGCGGGTGACCGGGGGCGGGTGACCGGGGGCGGGTGACCGGGGGCGGGTGACCGGGGGCGGGCACCGGCCCGGTCACCCGTGCGGCTCACGTGGTGACGACGAGCTTGCCGGTGGTGTGCTCGCGGACGAAGTCCACCAGGGCCCGCGTGCCCTGGTCGAGGGGGTAGCGGCGGCTGATCGTGACCGGGAGCCGGCCGTCCGCCGCCAGTTCGCCGACCTCGCGCATCCCGCCGTGCGCGCCTTCCAGGTCGAGCACGAACCGCAGGTCCACGTCGTCGCGGCCGATCCAGTCCGGCCTGGGCACGGGGTAGGTGATGGTGAGCAGCCGGCCGCCGGGGCGCACCGCCGCGGCCACCCCGGTCAGCCGGTCGCTCGGCAGGACCAGGTTGAACGCGGCGTCGACGCCGGTCGGGTAGTCCGCCTCCCCGTACCC
>NZ_JBHWIE010000379.1:2907-6480 GCF_042732085.1 Actinosynnema sp. NPDC059797 | reverse complement strand
GCTGTTCCTCTACCTGGTGTGCCGCTCGCCCCGCCACTACCCGCTGCACGCCGGCGCGGTCGGCCTCGACGGCGAGGTGGCCCTGGTGTCCGCGCCCACCGGCACGGGCAAGTCGACGTTCAGCTTCTGGTGCCTGGAGCGCGGCGCGGACCTGGGCGGTGAGGACATCATGGTCCGGCACCTCGACGACGAGCCCGGCGTCGTGTGGGGCTACCCGCGGGCCGTCTACCTCGACCGCGCCACCGTCGAGCGCGCCACCGTGCTGGACGGCGCGCTGGTCAGCGAGATCGACGACGGCAGCAAGAGCCGCGTGCGCCTGCCCGACTCGCTGTCCGACCGGCTGCGCCCGCGCACCCGCCCCGGGGCGGCGGTGTTCCTGGTCCGCGACGGCTCCACCGGGGTCCGGCCGCTGGGCGTGGACGAGGCCGTCGAGCGCTGCCGCGACGACTTCGCCACCGGCAAGACCGACCCTGCTGTGCTCGCCGCAGTGGAGGAGGACCTGCGCGGGCTGCTGGGCGGGCTGCCGGTGCACGAGTTCTCCCTGTCGGGGGACCTGGACGAGTGCTTCGACGGGATGCGCGCGCTGCTGCGGGCGCCGCAGGCGGTGCGCTGAGCGCCGTGCGCTGCGAGGTGTGGTGGGCGCGCCCGGTCGACGGGCTGACCGGGCTGCTCGACGCGGGCGAGCGCGCCCGGCTGGACCGGTTCCGCGACCGGGGCGCGCTGCTGCGCCACGTCACCGGCCGGGCCCTGGTCCGGCTGCTGCTCGCGCGGGAGCTGGGCGCCTCGCCGACCGCGGTGCGGCTCACCGCGTCGTGCGAGCGGTGCGGCTGCGCCAACGGCAAACCGCGCCTGGCGGAACCGCGCGGCGTCCACTTCTCCGTGTCGCACTCGGGTGACCGGGTGGTGGTCGCGCTGTCCCGGGGCGCGGACGTCGGGGTGGACGTGGAGGAGACCGGACCGGTGGACCCGCGCGTGGCCGAGCTGGCCGGCTGCCCCGTCGCCGGGTTCCACCTGGCGTGGGCGCGCAAGGAGGCGGTGCTCAAGGCCACCGGCCACGGCCTGTCGGTGCCGCCGGGCGCGGTGCGGGTCAGCCCGCCGGACGAGCCGCCGCGCCTGCTCGGGTGGACCGCGCCGGAACCGCCGGCCACGCCCGTGGCGCTGCACGACCTCGACGCCGGGCCCGGCTACGCCGCGTCGGTGGCGCTGCTGACCGACGCGGCGTGGGAGGTGGCGCCGTTCGACGCCGTGCCGCTGCTGGCCGGGCACGGCGCCCGGACGCGCGCGGGCTGAGCTCAGGTCTCGGTGCCGAACACGGCCTTGCGCATGGCGGTCAGGGAGTCCTCCGCGTCCACGAGGGCGTGCAGCAGCAGCACGACGTCCCGGTCGACGCCGAGGATCTCCGCCGCGTGCTCGACCTTCGCGCGCTCGGCCTCCCCGTAGGAGCCGTCGGCGCGGCAGATCCGGATGGCGTGGTAGACGAGGTGCCGCTCGGCCTTCCAGGTGGGCACGTCGACCCGGATGCCGGTCAGCAGCGCGCGCAGGTCCGCGCCGCGGTGGTCGAAGCGGGCGTAGTCGTCGACGACGTGCTGCGGCGCGCCGAACTTGCGCTGGTGGTCGACCAACCAGTCGAGTTCGGCGGGCGTCACCTCGCCGTCGGCGCCGGCGATGGTCAGCAGCACGTACCCGTAGTCGCGCATCGCCGCCTCGCTCGCGGCGGTGATCCCGTAGTCGTCGCGGGCGAACCCGCTCACCGGCACCATGGGCTCGGCGGTCATGACGGCCTCCTTCGGGGCGGGGCCGCCAGCGTCCACGCCGGGGTGGCGGCGTGGCAACGGGAGCAGTGCCCGAACACCCGTACGGGGCCCTCGCCTCACGCGTGCGGGTGATCTTGGCCGTCGTCCGCCGGTCCGAGCAGCAGGCGCAGCGCCGGTTCGAAGTCGGCGCGCACCGGGCGGCTCGGCGAGACCAGCGCCTGGTGCAGCAGGCCGTCGAACAGGACGGTGAGCACCCGGGCGGTCGGCTCGGCCACGTGCCGCGCGAACACCTCGGTCAGCATCGCGTCCCACGCCGTGCTCGCCTCCCGCAGGCCGGGGCGGCGCAGGGCCGCGCTGTACAGCTCGTAGGCCAGCACGCTCGTCTTCCGGTGCCGCGTCGCCAGCGTCACCAGGAAGTCCGACAGCTCGGTGGGCAGATCGGCTCGCGGTCCGAGGGAATCGGCCCAGCGGCGCAACCTCGCCACGTTGCGCTCGGCCACCAACCGCACCGCCGCGACCAGCAGCTCGTCGAGGTCGGCGAAGTGGTACGTGGTGGAGCCCAGCGGGACGTCGGCCTTCGCCGCCGCGGCCCGGTGCGTCAAGGCCGACAGCCCGGACCCCGCTATCACGTCGACCGCCGCCCGCACTATGCGTTCCCGCCTGTCGGGATCGTTCCGCCGTGCTGATCCCATGAGATCCCCTCTCGCGCAAGCACTTCCGCCGCCGGTGTCCACGGAGCGGGAAAGCGGATCGGGCCATGTGTACTTCTGTACATTCGCCGCCGACCGCCCTCCCCGCCACCGCACGGAGTTTCCCATGGCCCAGAAGGAACGCCGCGCCGCCGCGTTGTCGGCGCCGCACTCGGTGCTGGTGCGCGTGGCCGCCGTGGCGGCGCTGCTCGGCATCTGGCAGCTGCTGGTGCTCGCGCAGTTCTGGCCGCCCGCCGTGCTGCCCGGTCCCGGGCAGGTGTGGGACCAGTTCCTCTCCGCGTCCGACCCGGGCAACGGCCAGGGCGGCTACGCCGGGTCCACTGTGGTCGAACGGCTCGGCGTGAGCCTGCGCCGCGTCGGCTACGGCGTCGGCTACGGCGTGCTGATCGGCGTCGCGCTCGGGCTGGTCATGGGCCTGGTGCCGGTCGTCCGCGCGGTGGCCGAGCCGTTCGTGACGTTCCTGCGCGCGCTGCCGCCGCTGGCCTACCTCAGCCTGCTGGTCATCTGGTTCGGCATCGACGAGGAACCCAAGGTGTACCTGCTGGTGGTGGCCGCGTTCCCGCCCGTCGCGGTGGCGACCGCGGCCGCCGTCACCGGGGTCAACCGGCAGTACGTGGAGGCCGCCCACGCCCTCGGCGCGAACCGGCTGGGCGTCGTCACCACGGTGGTGCTGCCCGCGTCCGCGCCGGAGATCCTGACCGGCGTGCGGCTGGCCGTGGGCATCGCCTACAGCTCGGTCGTGGCCGCCGAGACCGTCAACGGCGCGGACGGCATCGGGGGCATGGTCCTCAACGCCCAGCGCTACAACCAGACCGCGGTCGTCCTGCTCGGGCTCGTCGTCATCGGCGTGACCGGGCTGCTCATCGACACCGCCCTCCTCGCGCTGCAACGCGCCGTCTCGCCGTGGCGCGGGCGGGCGTGAGCGCCGACACCGGGAGCACCACCATGTCCGTCACCCGCAGATCGGTCCTGTCCCTGTTCGCCGCCGCACCGGTGTTGGCCGCGTGCGGGGTCGGCGGCTCGTCCCCGGGCTCGGGGGAGCGGCCGAAGGTCCGCGTCGCCTACCAGAACTTCGCCGACGGCACCCTGCTGGTCAAGGACCAGGGGAC
>NZ_JBHWIE010000379.1:0-2897 GCF_042732085.1 Actinosynnema sp. NPDC059797 | reverse complement strand
GCTGCCCGGCCACGAGATCACCTGGACCTCGTTCGACTCCGGCGCGAGCATCAACACCGCCTTCCTCGGCGGCGCGATCGACCTCGCGGTCATCGGCAGCAGCCCCGCGGCGGCCGGGCTCAGCGCGCCGCTGAACATCCCCTACCAGGTCATCGAGCTGCTCAACGTGATCGGCGACAGCGAGGCCCTGGTGGTGCGCGAGGAGAGCGGCGTCACCGACATCGCGGGCCTGGCCGGCCGCAAGGTCGCCGCGCCGTTCAGCTCGACCGCGCACTACAGCCTGCTGGCCGCGTTCGAGCAGGCGGGCGTCGACCCGGCCTCGGTCACCCTCGTGGACCTGGAGCCGCAGAACATCCAGGCCGCCTGGCAGCGCGGCGACATCGACGGCGCCTACGTGTGGACGCCGGTGCTCAGCGTGCTCCAGCAGGACGGCGTGACGCTCACCGACAGCGCGAAGCTCGCCGCCGCCGGCAAGCCGACCCTGACGTTCACCGTGGCCCGCAAGGAGTTCATCGAGCGGAACGGCGACGTGGTCGACCAGTGGCTCGCCGCCACCGACGACGCGCTCAAGAAGATCAAGACCGAGCCGCGGGTCGTGGCCGAGGCCGTGGCGCGGCAGATCGGCGCGGGCGTGGACGACGCGCTGTCCCAGCTCAAGCAGAACATCTACCTCGACCACGCCGAGCAGCTCTCGCCCGAGTACTTCGGCACGCCCGAGGCGCCCGGCAGGCTCGCCGACCAGCTCCTGGCCACCGCGGAGTTCCTGCACGGCCAGAAGAAGGTCGAGTCCGTGCCGGACCTGGGCGCGTTCCGCGCGGCACTGCGGGCGCCCCGTGGGTGAGCCGCTGGTCGAGCTGACCGGTGTCGAGCACCGGTACCGGGCGGGCCGCGACCACGTGCCCGCCCTCGGCCCGCTGGACCTGCGCGTCGACCCGGGCGAGTTCCTGGTCGTCGTCGGGCCCTCCGGGTCGGGCAAGAGCACCCTGCTGCGGCTGGTCGGCGGCTTCGAGCGGCCCACCACCGGCGAGGCGCGGGTGCTCGGCGGCGCGCCCGTGGCCGGCCGGGACGTCGGCACGGTGTTCCAGCAGCCCCGGCTGTTCCCGTGGCAGACCGTCGGCGGCAACATCGGCACCGCGCTGCGCTGGGCCGGCGTGCCGCGCGCGGACCGCCCCCGGCGGATCCACGACCTGCTCGGCCAGGTCGGCCTGGCCGAGCTGGCGCCGCGCCGCACGTGGGAGGTCTCCGGCGGCCAGCAGCAGCGGGTGGCCATCGCCCGCGCCCTGGCCGCCCGGCCCCGGCTGCTGCTGATGGACGAGCCGTTCGCCGCGCTGGACGCGCTGACCCGCGAACGGCTCCAGGAGGACGTCCGCTCGCTGACCGACGACGAGCGGGGCGTGGTGTTCGTGACGCACAGCGTCGACGAGGCCGTGTTCCTCGCCGACCGCGTCGTCGTGCTGTCCGACCGGCCCGGTCGGGTGGCGCTGGACCTGCCCGTGCCGCTGCCGCGCTCCGGCGTGCCGGCCGACGAGCTGCGCGGGTCGGCGGAGTTCGCCGCGCTGCGCGGCGAGGTCGCCGGGGCCGTCCGCGCGGTCGCGGCCTGAACCCAGTGGGGAGAACCATGACGCACTTCGAACCGCTCACCCCGACCCTCGGCGCCCGGGTGACCGGCGTGGACCTCAACGACGTGGACTCCGCCGAGGCGGGCGCGCCGCTGCGCGCAGCCCTGGTCGAGCACAAGGTGCTGGTGTTCCCCGGCCAGTCGCTGACCCCGGGCGCGCACCGCGCGTTCGCCGCCGCGCTGGGCGAGCCGACACCCGCCCACCCGGTCGTGCCCGGCCTGGACGCCGACCACCCGGAGATCTACGTGCTGGACGCGGGCGACGGCGGCAAGGCGCCCGTCTGGCACACCGACGTGACCTTCATGGCACGCCCGCCGCTCGGCTCGGTGCTGCGGGCGGTGACGCTGCCGCCGACCGGCGGCGACACGTGCTGGACCGACCTGGAGGCGGCCTACCTGTTCCTGTCCGAGCCGCTGCGCGAGCTGGCCGACAAGCTGACCGCGCTGCACGACGGGCGCAAGGACTTCGAGGAGTACCTGCACGACCGGCTGGGCGGCGAGGGCAACACGTGGGAGGGCGAGCGCATCCGCTCGCTGGAGCCGGTCGAGCACCCGGTGGTGCGGGTGCACCCCGAGTCGGGGCGGCGGAGCCTGTTCGTGAACCCGGGCTTCACCACGCGCCTGCTGGGCGTGACCGAGGGGGAGAGCCGGGCGCTGCTGGACGTGTTCTTCGCCGCCGTGGGCAGGCCGGAGTTCACCGTGCGGCACCGGTGGAGCGAGGGCGACGTGGTGGTGTGGGACAACCGGAGCACGGCCCACTACGCCGTGGACGACTACGGCGACCTGCGGCGCGTGATGCACCGGATCACGCTGCGCGGCGACGTGCCGGTGGGGGTGTGAGCCGCGTGCGCCGAGAGGGCGCGGCGCCTACGCCGGGTGCCCCTCGGCTGCCCTGATCAGCGCGGTGTCGGCGACCTGCTCGAACTCCACGACCCGGTCGCCGACCACCCGCCACACGTGGGCGAAGCGGGCCGTCGCCGAGTCGCCGGTGGCCCGGTGCGTGCCGTGGTAGCGGCCCAGCGCCACCACGGTCGGGCCGGCCGGCAGCAGTTCGTCGACCTCGGCCGCGAACGCGGACCAGTCCGCGCCGATCCGCTCGAACACGCCCGCGCGGATCGCGGCCGGTCCGGTGTAGGTGCCCGCGTACGCCGAGCCCGCCGCCTCGGTCCAGCGGGCGTCGGGCGCCAGCACGGCGAGCATCCCGTCCAGGTCGCCGCGCTCCGACGCCTCGTAGTGCGCGCGGACGACGTCCAGTGCGGTCATCAGGACTCCTTCACAC
>NZ_JBHWIE010000378.1:0-6529 GCF_042732085.1 Actinosynnema sp. NPDC059797 | reverse complement strand
GGTCGGGGATGGGCACGCCGATGGTGCCGTCGGCGTGGGTCCAGGTGACGTGGACGGTGGTCTCGGTGATCCCGTACATGTTGACCAGCGCGCCCTCGCCGCGCCACGCGTCGAGCTTGCGCACGTCGAGCGCCTCGCCGCCGAAGATCACGTAGCGGACCGGCAGGTCGGGCGCCTCGGCGATGAGCTGGTAGAACGCCGACGGGGTCTGGTTGAGCACGGTCACGCCCTCGGCGCGGACCAGCTCCGCGAAGTCCTTCGGCGACCGCGACACCTCGAACGGCACGACGACCAGCCGCCCGCCGTTGAGCAGCGGCCCCCACAGCTCCCACACCGAGAAGTCGAACGCGTAGCTGTGGAACAGGGTCCACACGTCGTCCGGACCGAAGCCGAACCACTGGTCCGTTCGGGTCAACAGCCGCACGACGTTGGCGTGGGGGATGACCACCCCCTTGGGCCTGCCCGTCGAACCGGAGGTGTAGATCACGTAGGCGGTGTTCCCCGGGCGCAGCGGCACGTCCGGCGCGGTGGCGGGCAGCCCGGCCAGGTCCGGCAGCGCGTCCAGCGCCAGGACCGGCCGCGAGTCCTCGATGACGTAGGCGACGCGGTCGGCGGGGTAGTCGGGGTCGATCGGCAGGTACGCCGCGCCCGACTTGAGCACGCCCAGCACGGCCACGACCAGGTCGAGCGAGCGCGGGAACCTCAGCGCCACCAGGGTTTCCGGCCCGGCGCCCGAACGGACCAGGTGGTGGGCGAGCCGGTTGGCCCGTTCGTCCAGCTCCCGGTAGGTCAGCGACTCGCCGGCGAAGGTCACGGCGGTCGCGTCGGGCGTGCGCGCCGCCTGCGCGGCGAACAGCGACGGGATGGTGTCGGCCACCGGCGTGGCCGGCTCCGCGCCGTTCCAGTCGACGAGCACCCGGCGCACCTCGGCCTCGGACAGCCACGGCACCTCGGCCACCGGCCGGTCCGGGTCCGCGACCAGCTCCACCAGCAGGGTCCGCAGCCGCCGCGCCAGCCGCTCGACGGTCGCCACGTCGAACATCGCCGGCTCGTAGCCCAGCAGGACGCCCAGCCGCTCCTCCGGGTAGGCGGTGGCGCTGAGCGGGAAGCTGGTGCTCTCCACCGCGGACAGCTCGCGCAGCCCCATGCCCTCGGCCAGGTCGGCCGGGTAGTTCTCGAACACCACCACGCTGTCGAACAGGTTCGTGCCGCGCTCCACCCCGCTCCACGCCTGGAGCGAGGTCAGCGGCACGTGCTCGAACCGCCGCGACTCGACCTGGGCGTCCTGGAGGTCGCGCAGCCACGCCGCGACCGGCGCCGCGCCGTCCACCACGACCCGGACCGGCAGGGTGTTGATGAAGATGCCGGTGATGTCGTCCACGCCCGGCAGGTCGGCGGGCCGGCCGGAGACCGTCGCGCCGAAGCACACGTCGCGCCGCCCGCCGGAGCGGGCCAGCAGCAGCGCCCACGCCGCCTGCACGATCGCGCTCGGCGTCACGCGGTGCTCGCGGGCGAACTCGTACAGCCGCGCGGACTCCTGCTCCGTCAGCTCCAGCGGGAGCCGCCGCGACGACGTGCCGTGCCCGGCGGGGCGGTCGGCGGGCAGCGGCGTGGGCGAGTCGAAGTCGCCCAGCACGCGCCGCCAGTGGGCCTCGGCCGCCGCGCCGTCCTGCTCGGCCAGCCACGCCACGTAGTCGCGGAACGGGCGGCGCTCGGGCAGCTCGCCCCGCCGCAGCACGTCGGACAGCACGTGGAAGACGCTCCAGCCGTCCAGCAGCACGTGGTGGAAGGTCCACAGCACCTGCACGCTGGTCGGTGACAGCCGGGCGATCGTCAGCCGCATCAGCGGCGCCGCGGAGAGGTCGAGGCCCCGTTCGCGGTCCT
Organism: Actinosynnema sp. NPDC059797; assembly: GCF_042732085.1. Lineage (NCBI taxonomy): Bacteria > Bacillati > Actinomycetota > Actinomycetes > Pseudonocardiales > Pseudonocardiaceae > Actinosynnema > Actinosynnema sp. NPDC059797. The sequence goes on along the minus strand of NZ_JBHWIE010000378.1, from coordinate 4,645 downwards.
CGTCCAGCAGCGCGCTCAGCCGTTCGGCGCGGCCGGCCTCGTCGAGGTCGCTCCAGTCCAGGAACGCGACCGGCACCTCGGCGCGCTCGTGCACCACCTGGAGCGGTTCGGCCACGCCCTCCCACAGCACGCTCGACCGCAGCACCGGCGTCCGGTCGACCACCCGCTGCCAGGCGCCGGCGAACGCGGCCGAGTCGGTCACCCCGTCCACCACGAACGTGGTCTGCTGGAAGTAGACGCCCTTCTCGCCGAGGCCGTGGAACACCATGCCGGCCTGCATCGGGGTCAGCGGGTAGGCGTCCTCGCCGTCGATCCGGTCCACCTGCTCCTGGGTGAGCCGCGCCAGCGGGAAGTCGCTCGGCGTGCGACCGCCCGCGCCCGGCTCGGCGCAGTGCGCCGCGATGCCGCGCAGCGCGGCGGCGAACCCGTCGGCCAGGGACCGGACGGTCGCCTCCTCGTGGGCCTGCTCGCTGTAGGAGAAGGTGAACTCCAGCCGGTCGCCGCGCACCTGCCCGACCACGTCCAGCAGGTGCGGTCGCGGCGCGGCCGGGTCGGCGGACAGCTCCAGGTCGCGCTGGTCCTCGGCGAACCGGCCCAGGTAGTTGAAGCTCACCTCCGGGTCGCAGGCCGGCGCGGTGCGGGCCAGGTGGCGCAGCGCGCCGTAGCCGATGCCGCGCCGGGGCACCGCGCGCAGCTGCTCCTTCACCGACTTCAGCGCCGCCCCCCAGCCGGCCGTGCCCGCTCCTCCCGGGGGGAGGTCCAGCACCACCGGGAAGACCGTGGTGAACCAGCCGACCGTGCGGGACAGGTCCACGTCGGCGAACAGCTCCTCGCGGCCGTGGCCCTCCAGGTCGAGCACGACGCGGTCGCGGCCGGTCCAGTCGGCCAGCGCGCGGCCGAGCGCGGTCAGCAGCACGTCGTTGACCTGAGTCCGGTACACCGGCGGCACGTCGCGCAGCAGCGCCGCGGTCTCCTCGGCGGTGAACCGCACGGTGACGTCGCGCTGCGAGCCGACGGTGTTGGGGCCCCGCCGGTCGCGCGGCACGGCGGTCGGGGTCGCCGCCACCGCGCGCCAGTGCGCCAACTCGTCGTCGAAACCGCTCGCGGCGTGCTCGGCGAGCCTGGCCGCCCAGTCGCGGAAGGAGGTCGTCTTCCTCCCGAGGTGGACCACGCGGCCCTCGCGGACCTGCCGGTACGCCGAGGTCAGGTCCTCCACCAGCACCCGCCAGGACACGCCGTCGACCACGAGGTGGTGCGCCGTGAGCCGGACCGACCGGTCGCCGACCACCTCGGCGCGCAGCAGCGGGCCGGTGGTGAGGTCGAAGCGGTCCAGGGCGAGCGGGTCGACGTCGCCGACCGGCGCGACGACCTGCCGGTCGCCCTCGAACCGGGTGCGCAGCGCGTCGTGGTGCGCGACCAGCGCCCGGAGCGCCGTGCGCAGGGCGGGCACGTCCAGCTCGTCGAGGTCCACCACCACGGACTGGTCGAAGTGCTCGGGCCGCACGGTGTGGCCGTGCAGGAACCAGCGCTGGATCGGGGTGAGCGGCGCGTCGCCGGTGACCGGGCCCTGGTCCGCGGTGGGCGGCAGGTCGCGGGTCACGTGCGGCGCGATCGCGGCGATGGTCTGGTGGGCGAAGATGTCCCGCGAGGTGAGCACCAGGCCCGCGCGGCGGGCGCGGGTGACCACCTGGATGCCCAGGATCGAGTCGCCGCCCAGGGCGAAGAAGTTGTCCCGCACGCCGACCCGGGCCGCGCCCAGCACCTCGGCGAACACGTCCGCCAGCACCGCCTCGACGGGCGTGCGCGGCGCGACGTAGCGCACCTCGGCGCGTTCCGCGGGCGGCGCGGGCAGGTCGTCCCGGTCGAGCCGGGTGAGCCCGACGAACGCGGCGGGCACGGCGTGCGCGGGCAGCACCTGCTCCAGGAAGCCGCGCAGCACGGCCGGGTTCACCGCGGGGACGGTGTAGGCGACCAGCCGCCGGTCCACCAGGGCCACGGCCGCGTCGAGCACGTCGTCGTGCTCCTTGAGCACGCGCTCCACCTCGTCGAGGTCCACGCGCAGGCCGCGCACGCGGACCGAGCCGTCGCCGGCGCCGTCCAGGTCGAGGTCGGCCAGCTCCGCCAGGCCGCGCAGCGGGCGGTCCGGGTCCTCGACCACCAGGCGCAGCAGGGTCTCCAGGTCGGCGCCCAGCTCCTCGACGGTCGAGGTGTCGAACAAGTCGGTGTTGTGCTCCAGGGTCAGCGCCAGCGACCCGTCCGGGCGCGGCCAGAACTCCACCACCAGGTCGAACCGCGCCACCGGGCGCGGCAGGTCGTGCTCGGCGACGGTCAGCTCGCCGAACCTGCCGTCGCGCACCAGCGGCTGCTGGAGCGCCACCACGGCCTGCACCAGCGGCGTGCGGCCGGGGTCCGGGTCCGGCCGCAGCTCCTCCACCACCCGGTCGAACGGCACGTCGTCGTGCGCGAACGCGTCCAGCGCGGTGCCGCGCACCTGGTCCAGGAAGGCGGTGAACGGCAGGTCCGGGTCCACCCACGAGCGCAGCACGAGGGTCCGGACGAAGAAGCCGACCGCGCGCTCCAGGTCCGCGCGGTCCCGGCCGGAGCCGACCGTGCCGACCGCGACGTCCCGCTGCCGCGAGCGAGCGGACAGCAGCACCTGCACCGCGGCGGTGAGCGTCATGAACAGCGTCGCGCCGTGGGCCCGGCCGACGCCCGCGAGGCGGTCCACCAGCTCCGGGTCCAGGGGGCGGCGCACGACCGCGCCGGCGGTGGTGCGCAGCGGCGGGCGTGGCCGGTCGGTGGGCAGGTCCAGCGCCTCGACGCCGGCCAGCCGGTCGCGCCACCAGGACACGTCGCCGACGGGGTTGCCCCGGTCCCACACCGCGAAGTCCGGGTACTGCACGGCCGGGTCGGCGGGCCGCCCGCCCGCGTACAGCTCCGCCAGCTCCTCCACCAGCACCCGCACCGACCAGCCGTCGGTGACGATGTGGTGCTGCACCAGGACCAGCAGGTGCTCGTCGGGGCCCAGCGGCGCGAGCACGGCCCGCGTGAGGGGCCCGCGGCGCAGGTCGAACGGCTCGTCCAGGCCGAGCGCGCCGGCCTCCGGCTCGCCGGTGGTCGCCTGCACGCGCAGCGGGATGGTGCCCCGGGGCGCTACGACCTGCACGGGCTCGTCGCCCACCACGTCGAAGGTCGTGCGCAGCGCGTCGTGCCGGTCGGCCAGCGCGTCCAGGGCGGCGGCCAGGCGCGGCACGTCCAGCGGCCCGGTCAGCCGCAGGCCCGCGGCGGTGTTCTGCTCGGGGGTGCCGTCGAGCGAGAACAGCCGCCGCTGGGCGGGGGACAGCGGCAGCGGCTCGTCGCGCGGGACCCGGGGGATGGGCGCGTCCCGGGTGCCCGGGGTGTCGGCGCTGTGGTCCTCGGGCAGCGCCCGCGCCAGCTCGGCGACCGTGCGGTGGTCGAACAGCGCCCGCACCGGCAGCCCGCCCAGCCGCGACAGCGCGCGCACGGCCAGGATCGAGTCGCCGCCCAGGGCGAAGAAGTCGTCGTGCGCGCCGACCAGCGGCACGCCCAGCACGTCCGACCACACCTCGGCGACCCGTCGCTCGGCCGGGGTGCGCGGCTCGACGTGGCCCGCCGGCGCCTCGCCCACGACGGGCGCGGGCAGCGCGGCGCGGTCCAGCTTGCCGTTGGGGCTCAGCGGGAACGCGTCCAGCGCGACGAACGCGGACGGCACCAGGTAGTCGGGCAGGCCCGCGGCCAGGTGCTCGCGCAGCCCCCCGGTCCCGTGCCCTTCGCGGCACACGACGTAGGCCACGAGCCGCTTGGGCTCGTCCCGGGCGACCACCAGGGCCCGCTCGACGGCCGGGTGCTCGCGCAGCAGCGCCTCGATCTCGCCGGGCTCGACCCGGAAGCCGCGGATCTTGACCTGGTGGTCGGCGCGGCCGAGGAACTCCAGCTGCCCGTCCTCGCGGGTGCGCACCACGTCGCCGGTGCGGTACATGCGGGCGCCCGGCGCGCCGAACGGGTCGGCCACGAAGCGCTGCGCGGTCAGGCCGGGCCTGCCCAGGTAGCCGCGGGCCAGGCCGACGCCCGTGACGTACAGCTCGCCCTCGGCGGCGGGTCTCAGGTCGTCGTCCAGGACGCGCACCTCGGTGCCCGGGATGGGCCTGCCGATCGGGGGCGTGCCGCCGGGGGTCAGCGGCTCGCTCCACGAGGTGACCACGGTGGACTCGGTCGGCCCGTAGGCGTTGATCATGCGGCGGCCCGGGGCCCACCGCTCCACCAGGTCGGGCGTGCACGCGTCACCGCCGACGACCAGCGTGCGGAAGGTCGGCAGCGGCACGTCCGGCACGGTCGCCATGGCCACCGGCGGGATGAGCGCGTGCGTGACGCCGAACTCCCGGACCACCTCGGCGAGCTGCTCGCCCAGCAGCGGCCCCGGCGGCGGCACGACCAGCGCCGCGCCCGCCGGCAGCGCCATGCACAGCTCCAGCACCGACGCGTCGAAGCTGGGGGAGGAGAACTGGAGCACCCGGTCGCCCGGCCGCACGTCGAAGTGCGCGATCTCGGCCTCGGCGAACGCGGGCAGGCCGCGGTGGGTGACCACCACGCCCTTGGGCCGGCCGGTCGACCCGGACGTGTAGAT
>NZ_JBHWIE010000377.1:0-6604 GCF_042732085.1 Actinosynnema sp. NPDC059797 | reverse complement strand
GACCCGGACGACCCGCGGGCGGGCGACCGGCGCGACGACGTCCTCGACGCCCTGTGGCGGCACCACCGCGTGCCCGCGACCTGGACGGGCGGGGCCGAGCTGGTCGCCTTCCCGGCCGAGGGCCGGGTCGAGCAGGCCACCGCGCTGGCCCGGTCGGTCGCGGAGATCACCGGGTGGCCGTGCGCGGCGGGTGCGGCGGTCGGCCCGGCGGGCGCGATCGGCGAGGCGGTGGCGCTGGCGCGCCGGGTCAGCCGGGTGGCGCGGCCCCTGGCCGTGCCCGACCACGTGCCCACGCTGGCCGACGTGGCGATCGAGGTCGGGGTGGCCGAGCTGCCCGAGCTGGACCGCTGGCTGCGCCGGGTCGCGGCGCGCCTGGCCGGCGGGCCGGAGCTGGTGGAGACGCTGGAGTGCTACTACCGCAACGACATGAGCCGCTCGCGCACGGCCGCCTCGCTCAACGTGCACCCGCGCACGCTGGACTACCGGCTGCGGCGGGTCCGGGAGCTGGTGGGCATCGACCCGCACTCGACCGCGGGCATCCGCGTCCTCGGCACGGCGGTGTCCCGGTTCCTGTCCGACCGACCCGCCGGCCGCGTGCCGACCCCGTAGAGGCAGATGCCCGGCACCGGCACCCTGATCGCCCGGACGAGGTCGGCGTCGCCCGCCAGGTAGCGGTCCACCGTGGCGGTTGAGCAGGTCGCGCGCGAGGTCCTCGCGGCCGAGTCGGGCGCCGCGGCGGTTTCGGCCACCGGGGTCAGTCCGCCCGGTTCTCCCGGACGCGCGCGTAGTGGCGGCTGGCCTTGGACCGGTTGCCGCACCCCGCCATCGAGCACCACCGGCGGCTGCCGTTCTTGGACACGTCGAAGAAGTGCAGGACGCACGCCGGGTTGGCGCACGGCCGGACGCGGTCGGGCGCGCGTCGCAGCAGGTCGAGGTAGTCGCGGGCGGCCAGCCAGCCGGGCAGCCAGGCCGGCTCGTCCACCTCGACCCGCTCGACCGGCGCGCCGTCGACCAGCGCCAGGTGGATCCGGCCGCGGCCGAGCACGTCGTTGAGCGCCGCGGCCTCGTCGGGCGAGGCGACCGCGGCGGCCAGCGCCTCGCGGGTGCGCAGGACGGCCGCGAGGGTCGCCTCGTCGGCGGGGCAGCGGTCGGCCAGGCCCGCGCCGCGCAGCCAGGTGGCCAGGCCGTCGAGGCCGTCCAGCAGGTCGTGGGGCCCGTCGATGACCCAGCGGGTGTTCAGCAGGTCCAGCGAGAGCGGCTCGCCGGTCAGGGGCCTGGGGTCGGCGGACGTGGGTCGGTCTTGCTCGGTGGGCACCCGCACCTCCTGCGCAACGTTGGCCCTGCTCAACCTACTTCTAACCCCCTAAAACAGCTTAGCCGGGTTGACGCCGTGGTTCTAACCCCCTAACGTTCGATGAGTAGTTAGATCAACTCGACGGAGGAATGGCATGGCGATCGCCGACCCGCAGACCGGGCACATCGGCCTGAACGTCACCGACATCGACCGCTCGCGCGGCTTCTACCAGCAGGTATTCGGTTTCGAGGTGCTCGCCGAGGGCAACGGGGACGACCGCCGCTTCGTCTTCCTCGGCCGGCGGGGCGAGCTGCGGTTGACCCTGTGGCAGCAGAGCGAGGGCGCGTTCGCCACCGGCCTGCCGGGTCTGCACCACCTGTCGTTCCAGGTCGGCTCGATCGACGAGGTCCGCGAGGCCGAGGCGGTCCTGCGCGGCCTGGCGGTCGAGTTCGCCTACGACGGCGTGGTGCCGCACGGCGAGGGCGCCGACTCCGGCGGCATCTTCTTCACCGACCCGGACGGCATCCGGCTGGAGATCTACGCGCCTACCGGCGCGGGTGGGGCCGCGCCGACCGCGGGCGCGCCCACCTGCGGCTTCTTTTGAGGGGTGCCGTGTACCACCGAGGGCACCGCGCGGTCCAGCACGAGGCGGGCGTGCTGGACCGCGCCGACCACGCGGGCCGGGCGATCCGCACGTCGATCCCCGACGTGGCGGCGCGCTTCCTCGCCGAGCGGCCCGTCCTGTTCCTCGGCGCGGACGACGGCGGCGGGCGGCTGTGGGCGACGTCCCTCACCGGGGAGCCCGGCTTCCTCCGGGTCGCCGACCCCGGCACCCTCGTGATCGGAGCCCGGCCGGCCGCCGTCGACCCGCTCGCGGGGGCGCTGGCGGGTCCCACCCCGGTCGGCATGATCGCCGTCGACCCGGGCACGCGCCGCCGGATGCGGGTCAACGGCACCGCGCACCCCGAGGGCGACGGCCTGGTGGTGCGCGTCGACCGGGTCTTCGCCAACTGCCCGAAGTACATCCAGCAGCGCCTGCCCGAACCGGGACCCGCCGGCACGCCCCGGGTCACCGGTCGCGGCGCGGCGCTCACCGCCGGGCAGCGGGAGCGGGTCCGCGCGGCGGACACGTTCTTCGTCACCACCGCCTCGGGCGAGGGCGGCGTCGAGACCTCCCACCGCGGCGGCAACCCCGGTTTCGTGCGGGTGACCTCGCCGACGGAGCTGGAGTGGCCCGACTACGCCGGCAACGCGATGTTCCTGACCCTCGGCAACCTCGCCCTGCACCCCGCCGCGGGCCTGCTGTTCCCCGACTGGGGGACGGGGGCGGCGCTGCACGTCTCGGGCCGGGCCCGGGTCGAGACGTCGCCGGAACGGGTCGCGGCCCACCCGGGGGCCGAGCGCGTGGTCCTGTTCACCGCCACCGACGTGGTGGAGGTCGCGGGCCTGAGCCCGCTGCGCTGGAGCGCGCCGGGGTACTCCCGGTTCAACCCGCACGTGGCGTGACCGGTCCCCTCCGGCCGGCGGGCGTCCCCTCCCGGGACCCCGCCGGCTTTTCCACGTCAGTGTGCATCGAGTTGCAACGCTTTTGAATCGAATTTAGAGTGGGCGCGTCGCCTGGTCCCCTGGAAGAGGACGTGGTCCCATGCCCGAACTGTCCCGCCTGCCAGAACCGGTCACCGAGTCCTGGGACTGGCAGCTCAGAGGTCTGTGCCGCGGCATGGACAGCGCCCTGTTCTTCCACACGCCCAACGAGCGCGGGTCGGCGCGGCGGAGCCGGGAGGAGCGCGCCAAGGAGGTCTGCCACCGCTGCCCCGTGATGCGGCAGTGCCGTGACCACGCGCTGGCCGTCGAGGAGACCTACGGCATCTGGGGCGGCCTCGGCGAGAGCGAGCTGCGCACGCTGATCGCCCGGCAGCACAAGCGGGCGTGACCGGCCGGTGGTCCACTGAGGACGGTTCCGGCCGTTCGGTGTCCAGCCGGCGCCGGGTGGCGCGGGCGCGGTCGGAGGGTTCGCGGTCGGAGGGTGATGGTCGAGCAGGGCAGCGGGATGACGCCCGGCGCGCTGGCCGGGATGCTCGGCATCTCGCCCACGACGCTGCGCACGTGGCACCGCCGGTACGGCCTCGGGCCCACCGCCCGGACCGCCGGCAACCACCGCCGCTACACGCCGCGCGACGTCGAGCGGCTGCGCCGCATGGTCGCCCTGACCGCCCGGGGCCTGGCGCCGGCCGCCGCGGCCCGGGTCGCGCTGGGCGAGCCGCCGCCGGACCCCGCCGCTGACGACCGCCCGGTGCTCGACGCGCGAGCGGCCCGCACCGCGCGCCGCGGCCTCCTGGCGGCGGCCGGCCGCCTCGACGAGCCGCTGGCGAGGGACCTGGCGGGCGGGCTCGTCGCCGAGCACGGCGTCATCGACGCCTGGCAGCGCGTCTTCACGCCCGCCCTGGCCGAACTGGGCAGGCGGGCCACCGCGCGGGGTGGGGGCGTCGAGGTCGAGCACGTCGCCAGCGCCGCCGTCCTGCACGCCCTGCGCGGCGTGCCGCTGCCCGCCGGTGAGGGCAGGCCGGCCGCGCTGCTGGCGTGCGCGCCGGACGAGCAGCACACCCTGCCGCTGGAGGCGCTGGGCGCGGCGCTGTCCGAACGCGGCTCGACGTGGCGCAACCTCGGCGCCCGCCTCCCGGCCCGCGCGCTGCTGGCCGGGGTCGACAAGCTCCGCCCCGCCGCCGTGGTGGTCTGGGCGCACCGCGAGGACCTGGCCCTCGGGGTGCCGCTGGACGAGCTGCTGACCCGCTCCGGCGCGGTGGTGGCGGTCGCGGGCGCGGGGTGGGCGGAGGTCGCCACGCCGGCCGCCGTCGAACGGCTCACGTCGCTGCCGCACGGGGTGCGGGTGGTGCTGGGGGCGACGGGCCGCGGCGACTGACCCCCGACCGGGCGCGGTCGCCGGGTCCGCCGTGCGGTCCGGCCCCGCGTCGGCGACCATGGCGACCGTGGAGATCGGCACGCGGGCGCCGGGCCGCGCGTCCGCCGCGGTGGTCTGGGAGCGGTACGCCCTGATCGGCCTCTGGCCGGGGTGGGCGCCGCAGATCACCGGCGTCGAGGCGTCGGCGCCGCGCCTCGCGCCCGGCGTGACCGGCGTGGTCCGGGGCCCGCTCGGCGTGCGCGTGCGCTTCACCGTCACCGACGTGGACGAGACCGCCCGCACCTGGGCCTGGCGGGCCCGGCTCGGCCCCCTGCGGCTGGCCCTGCGCCACGGCGTCGACCCGGACGGGGGAACCTGGCTGACCGTGCGCGGCCCGGCGCCGGTCGTCCTGGCGTACCTGCCCGTCGCCCACGTCGCCCTGCGCCGCCTCACCCGACCGTGAACCCCGGGCGCGGCCGGCGCGGGCAAGTGGTACTCGTTGGAGGGTGAACGACACCGCCCCGCCCGACGTCCCGTCGCGGCTCGCCGAGCTGACGCGCGAGGAGAAGGCCGGGCTGCTCGACGGCTCCGACTTCTGGCGGACCAGGGCCGTGCCCCGGCTGGGCATCGGGCGGATCATGCTGTCCGACGGGCCGCACGGCCTGCGCAGCCAGCCCGAGCAGGCCGACCACCTCGGCCTGCTCGGCGCGACCCCCTCCGTGGCCTACCCGGTCGAGGCGGCCACCGCGTGCTCGTGGGACGTGGACCTGCTGCGGCGCATCGGGGAGGCGCTGGCGCTGGAGGCGCGGTCGCTCGGCGTCTCGGTCGTGCTCGGTCCCGGCGTGAACATGAAGCGGTCCCCGCTGTGCGGGCGGAACTTCGAGTACTTCTCCGAGGACCCGCTGCTGGCCGGCGAGCTGGGCGCGGCCCTGGTGGAAGGGTTGCAGGGCCGGGGCGTGGGCGCCTCGGTCAAGCACTTCGCGGCCAACAACCAGGAGACCGCGCGCATGTCCGTGTCCGCGGAGGTGGACGAGCGGACGTTGCGCGAGATCTACCTGCCCGCGTTCGAGCGCGTGGTGACCGGGGCCCGGCCGTGGACGGTCATGTGCTCCTACAACAAGGTCAACGGCGAGTACGCCTCCCAGCACCACTGGCTGCTCACCGAGGTGCTGCGCGACGAGTGGGGCTTCGACGGCGTCGTGGTCTCCGACTGGGGCGCCGTCTACGACCGCGACAAGGCCCTGGCCGCCGGGCTCGACCTGGAGATGCCCTCGTCGGACGGCGTCGGCCGGGACGCGGTGCTCGCCGCCCTCGACGCCGGGACGCTCGACGAGGCCGACCTCGACCGCGCGGTGGCGCGGGTCCTCGACCTCGTCGCCAGGGCGCAGCCCGCCCTCGGCGCCGGGCAGACCTACGACGAGGACGCCCACCACGCGCTGGCCCGCGAGGCGGCGGCGGCGTCCGCCGTGCTGCTGAAGAACGACGGCGTGCTGCCGCTCGACCCGGGGGGCGAGGTCCCGCTCGCGGTGGTCGGCGAGTTCGCCCGCACCCCGCGCTTCCAGGGCGGCGGCTCGTCCCAGGGCACCCCCACCCGCGTCGACGACCCCCTGACCGCGCTCCGGGCCGCCGCCGGGCGCGAGGTCCGGTTCGCGCCCGGCTTCACCCTCGACGGCTCCGGCGACACCGCCGCCCTGCTGGACGAGGCGGTGGCGACCGCCCGCGGCGCGGTCGCGGTGGTGTTCCTCGGCCTGCCCGACTCCTGGGAGTCCGAGGGCTACGACCGCGACCACCTGCGCCTGCCGCCGGAGCAGGTCGCCGTGCTGGAGGCCGTGGCGGGCGCCGCCGAGCAGGTCGCGGTGGTGCTGTCGAACGGGTCGGTGGTGGAGGTCGCGCCGTGGCAGCACCACGCCGGCGCCCTGCTGGAGGCGTGGCTGCCGGGCCAGGCGGGCGGCGGCGCCGTCGCGGACCTGCTGCTGGGCGTGGTGAACCCGTCCGGCAAGCTCGCCGAGACCGTGCCGGTCGCCCTGGCGGACAACCCGGCCGTGGGCAACTTCCCCGGCGAGCACGACGTGGTCCGCTACGGCGAGGGCCTGCTCATCGGCTACCGCTGGTACGACGCCCACGCGCTCCCGGTGGCCTACCCGTTCGGCCACGGCCTGTCCTACACCGCGTTCGACTACCGCGACCTGGAGGTGGAGGCCCACGGGAACACCGCGCGGGTGTCCCTGACGGTCGTCAACACGGGTGACCGGCGCGGTGCGGAGGTCGTCCAGGTGTACGTGTCGGACCCGGAGTCCTCGGTGTTCCGGCCGGAGCGCGAGCTGAAGGCGTTCGCCAAGGTCGACCTCGCGCCGGGGGAGTCCGCCCGCGTGCGCCTGGCGCTCGACTCCCGCGCCTTCTCGTACTGGCAC